>JANORE010000257.1:0-4779 GCA_031415155.1 Akkermansiaceae bacterium
CGCATCATCTTGGTCAGCATCAAATCCAGTGTAGATGGGCGGAAAAGTTGCAGTTTCTCTAGGTTTGGTAGTTTGATCGGAACGAGTTTGTCTAACCAAGTTGCTGAGAGAATCACTTGATCTTCAGTGAAGAGATGGGTGATGTATAAACCTGTGGGTTCGAGCTGTTGATTGGTGAGTTCGAGGGCGGTCCAAAACTGATCGTCCGTCTCAATCGTTGCCATTTCTAACATTGGCAGGATGGCATCGACATCCATCGTTGCGAACCATTCAGGATTCGGAGCTTGGTAGCCCAAGGCAAGGGCTGCGCGGCCATAAAGAATCAGCCGAGTGGGACGAGTCAAATGAGAGTCGAGTGTCCTGAGTATTTTTTCCGGATGATTCATGGGCAGGGAGTTAGCCAAGTGGATTTTTGAATACCACCCCTTTGATAGCCTGGAAGGGATACGAAGCGCGACCAGTGTGGGAGGTGCGGCTCCTGACGTAGAGGCTGATGAGGAAGCTTATGAATGATGGTATTCCAGAATGCTTTTCCAGGAGTATCATGTTTGATGCCTGCTGTGGCGATGTGGAGGAGAACTCGATCAGCCTTTTCACGGATGGCCAGTATCGCAAGGTTGGTGGGATCAATATCAGAAGATCGGGCGAGTTGGGCGGCACAACGGATCGCCATTGGCTCGTAAGAGTTTTCTCCTGAAATGAGAAGAATGGTCAGCTCTGCGTTTGTGAGTCGTGCGAGACTTGGGTCTGTGATCGGTTGATTTTTTGGATTGTGATAGTGATAACAGCCCCTTTTTGAAGCGAGTTGGATGAATGAATCAATTCCGTAAAGGCCAAGGCGGCGTGCCTTACGAACTAGGAGTGAGACTGGAGCGGTGCATCCAAGTTGATTGGCCAGACTAATCATGCCAGAATTGTGTGGAGTTTTAAGAATTAGCCAACTTCTTGAGGTAAGCCGCGTATGGAGTTTTTCCCATAGATTGGATGGCGGCTTGGAGTTGGCTTTCGTTCATCCAGCCCTTGTTCCAGGCGATTTCTTCGAGGCAAGCGATTTTGAGACCTTGGTGGTGCTCAATCGTGCGAACGAATTGGGAGGCTTCCAAGAGGGAGTCGTGGGTACCGGTGTCGAACCAAGCGTGACCGCGCCCGAGGATCTCGACGTGGAGATCGCCGAGGTCGAGGTAGGCTTGGTTGACACTGGTGATTTCAAGCTCGCCACGGGCGGAGGGCTGGATGGAGCGGGTGATCTCGACGATGCGCTCGTCGTAAAAATAGAGTCCGGTGACGGCGTAGTCTGACTTGGGGACTGCGGGCTTTTCTTCGATGGAAAGAGCGAGGCCGGATTCGTCGAAGTCCACGACGCCGAAGCGCTCGGGATCGACGACTTGGTAGGCGAAAATGGTGGAGCCGCGGGTGCGTTCGGCAGCGCGTTTCAGTTGAGCGGAAAAGCCTTGGCCGTAGAAAAGATTGTCGCCGAGGACGAGGGCGCAGCGGTCACCTGCGATGAAATTTTCTCCAATGAGAAAAGCTTGGGCGATGCCATCGGGGCTGGGTTGTTCGGCGTAGCTGATGGAAATGCCGAGCTGTGAACCATCGCCCAATAAGCGCTGGAACATCGGCAGATCGTGCGGGGTGGAAATGAGCAAAATTTCGCGGATGCCTGCCAGCATGAGGACGGACAGCGGATGGTAGACCATCGGCTTGTCGTAAATCGGCAAGAGTTGCTTGGAAATTGCCTTGGTGGCTGGGTGGAGCCGAGTGCCAGCGCCGCCAGCGAGTAGGATGCCTTTCATGGTGATGGGTGGTTTGATTTCAGGGGAATGGCTGTGATACTCATCCAATCAAAAATTCATCGCAAGGCCGCAGAGGTCGCGAAGGAGCGCAAAAGACAAATGCATTTTTGGGTGGAAGCGAAACGCAGAGCGGCAGAGAGCGGGGAGGAGGACGCCGAGGATTTCTTATTTTTGATTCCTTTGCCGCTTTGCGGTGCAAATAAAGTTAAGGCTTTTCGCGGGAATGATATTACTTAGCAGATTTCCAATTCTTTAGTGAATCGATCAATGCTTCACGGACAGGGCGCATGGCGACTCCTGCGGCCTCGGATTTGGTGGTATCCATCACACAGTTCGAGCGCGGGGTTTTCGCGGCGATTTTCATAAATTCTTCTTCGTCAGTGAAGAAGGAATATTCTTTATCAGGAGTCAGATGTGTTTTGAGGAGATCTACGACTTCGCGGGTGGTGACGGTGCCTGGGTTGGTGAGGTTGTAGATGCCAAAAGGAACTTTCTTTTCCCAACAAGCGAGGCAGGCGGTGGCATAATCTTCAAGATGAGAAATAGAGTTTTCAGCTTCTAACAACTGACGATAGGTGATCAGCTTCGTGAGGTAATTACGGGAATTGTCGCGATGGCCGAAGGGGATGCGGAGTCGCCAGATGTAGCATTGATCGGCACCTTTCAAGACTTCTTCGCCGAGAGCCTTGGTGCCTGAATAAAAGGAGCAATTATTGGTGCGGAAAGAGAAATTGGGAGTGTCATCTTCCTGAAAACCGCCTCCGTCGGGGCGGCGACCTGTGTAGATACAGCCCGATGAGACGTGGCCCCAAGGGATATTGGCGGTCTCGCAGGCATTACGGACTACTCCGGGCAAGACGGCGTTGCCGAGAAGGCATTCGGTTTTTTGGGTCTCGCAGGCATCGACGTTAGGTTTGCCAGTATAGCCAGCCGCGTTGATCAAAAAAGTGGAACCCGTTTCCTTGATCAAGGCATGGATTCGGTCTGCGGCATAATTACCAGAATTTTCACGGGAAACGGCGAAAAAAGGAATTTTTCGGGATTCAAATAGGGCGCAGAAGGCTGAACCGACGTAGCCAGAGGCACCGAGTAGGAGGATCATGATGGCGAATAGTGAATCTTTTAGATTATCGAGTGGTTACTTGTCAGACCGATGCGATCAAGTTGGTAGGAACCATCAAGGATGGCTTTCCACCAAGACTCGTTGTCGAGATACCATTGGACGGTGGCGCGGAAGCCGGATTCGTGATCTTGTTTCGGCGTCCAGCCGAGTTCGTTTTTGATCTTCGTCGCATCAATGGCGTAGCGGAGATCGTGGCCGGGACGGTCGGTGACGAAGGTGATTTGAGCAGCGTAGGATTTACCGTCGGGGCGTGGGCGGAAGTCGTCGAGGATTTGGCAAAGGAGGCGGACGAGATCGATGTTTTGGCGCTCGTTGTTGCCGCCGATGTTGTAGGTTTCACCGGATTTTCCTTCTTCGATGGCGGTGAGAAGAGCCTCGGCGTGATCGCCGACGTAGAGCCAGTCGCGGATGTTTTCGCCTTTTCCGTAAACAGGAATCGGGGAGCCGCTAAGTGCTTTGAGAATCACGACAGGAATCAGTTTTTCTGGAAATTGGAAAGGCCCGTAATTGTTCGAGCAATTGGTCACGATGACTGGGAGACGGTAGGTGTCCGCCCAAGCGCGGGCGAGGTGATCGGAAGCAGCTTTGCTGGCGGAGTAGGGGGAATGCGGATCGTAGCGGGTTTCTTCGCTGAACAGGCCATCTGCACCCAGTGAGCCGTAAACTTCATCGGTGGAGACGTGAAGGAAGCGGAAGTGTCGCTTGGCGTTTTCTGCTAGGTTTTCGTAGTGGGCTCTGGCGGCTTGGAGTAGAGTGAATGTGCCTAGGATATTGGTATGGATGAATTCACCAGGGCCGTCGATGGAGCGGTCCACATGAGACTCAGCGGCGAGGTGCATGACCCAGTCTGGCTGGAAGGTATCGAAGGCTGACTGGATGGCTTTGGCATCGCAGATATCGACGGTAAGGTGCTGATGTG
This sequence comes from Akkermansiaceae bacterium, assembly GCA_031415155.1. GTDB lineage: Bacteria > Verrucomicrobiota > Verrucomicrobiia > Verrucomicrobiales > Akkermansiaceae > Luteolibacter. The sequence goes on from JANORE010000257.1 coordinate 3,836, forward strand.
AGGGATTTCCGGCGAGGTCGGCGAGGGATTCGATATTTCCGGCGTAGGTGAGCTTATCGATATTAAGCACCGAGTGGCCTTTGGAAACAAGGAGGCGGACGAGGTTGGAACCGATGAATCCGGCTCCGCCGGTGACGAGAATTTTCATGGGAGAAAAAGCAGGGAGTGCGAGTTGATTAAAAAGAAATGAGGAGACGCTTTTTTGCCTCGGTCACACCGTATCCATGAAGCTCTTTTCGATCTTATTAAAAAGGAGGATTCCGAGAAGTAGTAGTAAGGATGTAATCATCGCGGCGATCGAAAGATTGGCCCAAGGAACGGAGCCACCGAGGTAGATGGCGCGGAAGCTTTCGATAATCGGGGACATCGGGTTCAGATTGACCAGCCAATGGTATTCCTCAGGAACTTGAGAGATCGGGTAAATGACTGGGGTGGCATACATCGCCAGTTGGATGCCAAAACTGATGAGATGTGCGAAGTCTCGATACTTGGTGGTGAGAGATGAAATGACGATGCCGGAGCCGAGGCCGAACATCCCCATCATCAATAAGAGGACCGGAGTGAGGAGAAAAATTTGCCCGTAGTTGGGTGAGATTTTAGCTCCCTGTAGCCCGAACCAGAGGAGAAATACCACGAAGAGGGCGAACTGGATGATGAACTGAATCAGGCTAGAAATGACCACAGAGAGCGGCGAAATCAGACGTGGGAAATAGACTTTTCCAAAAATCCCGGCATTTTGAATGAAGGTGTTGGAGGTTTTGAGTAAGCAGCCGGAGAAGTAATTCCAAGGGGTGATTCCAGCGAGGTAGAAAAGAACCGGAGGGAATCCGTCGGTCGGGATCTTGGCGATGTTTCCGAAAATCACGGTGAACATCAGAGTCATTAGGATCGGTTGAATGATGAACCAAATCGGGCCGAGGATCGTTTGTTTATAAACCGAGACG
>JANORE010000258.1:0-2435 GCA_031415155.1 Akkermansiaceae bacterium
CAGTAAATCGACATTTTCGGGCGTAAGAGGCCGCCCCTCCATCTCGTCATGGAGGGAAAACGACAGTTTCTGTCCGTCACTTGTCACAGGTGAAGGGTAGCTCAGAATTCAGGATTGTTAAGAGGATTTACCCATGTGCGATCAATTGCCGAAAAATGAACTCTCACCCCACCCGCACTTGGCCGTTCATAAGCATGGGGAGCAGCCAGTCGAGGAGGGCGGGGGCTTGGTTTTGCTGGTGATTGGCGAAGACGAGGGCATCGGTTTCAGAAACAATTCGGTCAAAGGAACGGACAATCTCTTCTTCGGTTGGATATGCGAGTTGCAAGGAGCGGAGATCGTCACGGTTGATGGAGCCGAACGTGGTGCCGTCGCCGTTTCGTCTGGCAAAGACCTGTTGGAAAATTCGGAGAACCTGGAACAAAAATGATGCTTTGGATTTTTGGGAAGCATCGAGTGAAAGATGGAGAGAGATGCGTTGGAAACAGATTGAAAGAAGGATTAAGATTTAGGAACCGCGAGGCTGGAGCTGAGAAGCTCGGGGAAAATGTTAGTCGCTTCGTCCCACTTGGAATTTTTCAGCTACAGATAGGAATAGCTCAACCTTATGACATGGAGGATGGCAGGGATTTTGACTCGAGAGTTTTCGTTGAATGGCACAATTCAGAATGGTGAAAATAGAAATTTTACAGCGAAAACGGCACGAAACGTCAATGAATTCTCCCCGAAATCTGTCACGGTAAAGCATGATGAGGAAGTGAAAATAGCAATGCATCCTTGTCGAAAGAGCACATCGGAAAGCGGTTGCAGGTTTCCCATGCCATGTCTTAAGCTCCCGCAGTGCCTCATTTGGATCTACAACCTTTCACCGACCGGGTGATGACAAATCGCGATTTTTTGCGTTCCGTCTTTCAGTCGATGCTTCGAGCACGAATCTTGGAAAATAAGCTGTCTAGCCTTTATAAAGCCGGGAAAATCGTAGGCGGCGTCTATCTCGGCCGCGGTCAGGAGGCCGTGAGTGCCACTCTCGGAACCTCCCTGATCCAAGGCACGGATTTCTTCGCGCCACTCATCCGCGACCAAGCCGGGCGCACGGCATTTGGCGAGCCGATCATCGATTGCACGCGGACGTATCTCGGCTCGGTCGAGGGGCCGATGCGTGGGCGGGACGGAAATATCCACCGCGGGCGACCGAAAATGGGAATGCCGGCGATGATTTCTCACCTTGGCGCGCAGGTGCCCGTCATCGCGGGAATGCTTTTCGCAAAGCGGCTGCAAGGCACGCTGGACGGGCGAGTCGGCGCGACATGCCTCGGTGATGGTGCGACCTCGACGGGCGCATTTCACGAAGGTCTCAACATGGCGGCGATTGAAAAGCTGCCGCTCGTCATCGTCATTGCGAACAATCAATTTGCTTATTCCACGCCGAACACGCGGCAATTTGCCTGCTCCGACTTGGTGGAAAAAGCCCGTGGCTACGGTATTGGTGGCTTCTCCGTGGATGGCACGGATCTGATCGCCTGTGCCTCTGTCATCGGCGAGGCCGTCCGCCGGGCGCGGGCAGGCGGTGGACCGCAAATGGTGGTCGCTCATTTACTCAGACTCTCCGGCCATGGCGAACATGACGACGGTTCGTACGTGCCAGAAAATGCTCGCCATGATCACTACGGGCGGGATTGCATCGAGGTGGCCATACGCCAACTCGTGGAAAATGATCACGCCACGGCGGATGAAATCCTCGCTTGGCAGGATGAATTCGCCGATGAGGTCCAACGCGCTGTCGCCCAAGCCCAACAAGAAGCCGCGCCAGATCCGTATGAAGAAGACTGGACTGCGCTGGCCACCCGTTTTCCTCTAACAGAGTCTATTTCCCAGACCATCGCCCAGTGAGTGTAACCTACATTGATGCCATCCGCGAAGCTCAGGAAAAACTCCTGCGCGAGGACGACCGCGTATTTCTCTACGGCCAAGACATCGCCAAATTCGGCGGTGCATTCAAGGCCACCAAAGGACTTTCCGAGCAATTTCCGAACCGAGTCTTCGACGCACCGATCTCGGAAGACGCGATGATCGGCATGGCGGTGGGCGCAGCGATTGAAGGGATGCGACCGATCGTGGAAATGCAATTCGCTGATTTCTCGTCGATCGCGTTTAATCAAATCGTCAATCAAGCGGCGACGCATTTTTACCGAACGGGCGTGCCGATCCCGATCACGGTGCGGCTTCCTTCTGGCGGCACTCCTGGCTCCGGGCCATTTCACAGCCAGAGCATGGAGGGGATTTACGCGCAGTATCCTGGCCTGATCGTTCTCACGCCCGCGACCGTTTCCGATGCCTATCACATGCTGTTAGACGGGGTCGCGCTGGATGATCCTGTCATCTATTGCGAACATAAATTCCTCTACCGCTGGCTCAAGGCGAAGTCGATCAACGGC
>JANORE010000259.1:0-2094 GCA_031415155.1 Akkermansiaceae bacterium
GGGTAGAGATGGATTCGAACCAACGTAAGCTTACGCTAGCAGATTTACAGTCTGCCCCCTTTAGCCACTCGGGCATCTACCCATTCCCACTTGCGCGGGGCGGAGATATGAGGAGCCAAGTGTAATCTGACAAGAGGAAATTCACGGTTACAGAGTTTTTCTCAGAGCGCGCCTCGCCCGTAACATCATCGGCACCCGATTACGCCGACTGAGAGTGACGATGGAGCTTCCCCAAAATACCGAAATGGAGAAAAGACGCGAAACCTTCGACCGGAGATGACTCAAAAGGAATTCGATGAAGGGAAAAAATTTCCACAGGCTGCCATTGCGCGATCGTGCAATTTACAGATAGTGATGACCCGTGTACACTACTACGCAAATCTCGTGGGACGTCATCGTCATCGGTGGCGGACCCGCTGGCTCGACGGCAGCGACGACGCTGGCGCAAGCCGGGCGGCGAGTGCTCGTGTTAGAAAAAGCAAAATTTCCCCGCTTTCACATCGGCGAATCCTTGCTGCCATATAACCGGAAAATCTTAGAAGACATCGGGGTTTGGGAAAAAGTCTCCACCGCTGGATTCACTAAAAAACGCGCTGCACAGTTCATCATGGGCGATGACTCACGCGGAAATCGGCTTGATTTTTCGAAGGGCGCCTTCACCGAGTTTCCCGATGCCATGCAGGTGGAGCGGGCAAAATTTGACGATATTCTGCTGAATCATTCGCGAGAAAATGGTGTCGAAGTCCGCGAGCAAAGCCATGTGCTCGGCCACGCTGTCGAGCAAGATCGTGTCGTCATCCAATACAAATCGCCCGATGGCACGGAGCATGAGGTCGCCGCGCCGTATCTCATCGATGCCAGTGGTCTGGGAAATTTCACCGCCACTCGTGAGTCGCAGCGGGAATACTACGCCGCCCATCGGAAGATTGCGATTTTCGGTCACTTCGGCGGCGTTGAAATGCCCGTTGGTGAACAAGAAGGCGATATTCTGATCGTCCGCCGTGAAAATTCATGGATCTGGCTCATCCCGCTCAGCCCGGATAAAACCAGTGTCGGTCTGGTCATCGACGCTGCGGATTTCAAGTCGCTTGGGAAAACGCCACAGCAAGCCTTCGATGATGCGGTGCACACGACGCTCGCGGTGAGCAAGCGGTTTTCGCAAGCGCGGAGGCTCGATGAACTGCATGTGATGACAGATTTTTCATATAAGAATGAGAGCCTCGTTTCGCCACGCGTTTTGCGAGTGGGCGATGCTTCGGGCTTTATCGATCCCATGTTTTCCAGCGGCGTGCTGCTTGCGATGACCAGCGGCCAGCAAGGCGCGCAAGCGATTCATGAAGCTATCAAGTCTGGCCGTGCTCTGACTGCCGAGATGAAGCATTACGAAAAAGACAACCGCCGCCGCATCGCCATTTACTGGGAGTTTATTGAAAATTTCTATCAACTGCATTTCACGCAGCTTTTCTTCCAGCCGCAAAACCGTTGGGGACTCGTCTGCGCGGTGAATTCCGTTCTCGCGGGGCGGACCGATCTGTCCTTCGCCGTTTGGTGGCGACTGCGAGTTTTCTTCTTCCTCGCTTGGCTGAACCGATACGTCCCTGTGGTGGAGCGGATTAAAATCAGCTCGTCGAATTTCTGATGAATCAAAAATGGATCGCTGCAGGCAAAGGAAATTCTTCATCCGCATTCTAGGGCAAAAAAAGCCGTGATTTTCCGGCAACTCGCCTCTTTACAAGCTCCGAAGTGCCACGCATAGTCCCGCGCCCATGACTTTCGCTGCGATCAATTGGCTTTCAATCAGCATTAATCTTCTACTCATTCTTTTTGTAGTTGTTTGTTTCTTAATGACTTTAATCATTCTGATGCAACGTCCTAAGCAAGAGGGGCTCGGTGCAGCATTTGGTGGTGGCGTGACGGATCAAGTTTTCGGTGCTCGCACGACCAATGTTCTCCAAAAGGCCACCATTTATCTAGGCTCCGCCTTTTTCCTTCTCAGCTTGCTATTGGCAATCATGGTCGGTCAGCAAAATAAGGTTCAAAGCACCGTTTCCAGCAAAGAAATCGTGGTAAAGTCCGAAGAAGTAAAAGCCGAGG
>JANORE010000260.1:0-3031 GCA_031415155.1 Akkermansiaceae bacterium
TGTTCCGAGGGCTGCCGGGGGTATCGGTCACTACCACCGTGCCGAGTGGACCATCGAGAACATTGACGGCGGCCCATGGATCAGAAATGCCGAGGTCGTTACTGAATTCCACCCACAAATCGGCAGTACCAGTGTCCGGAATCCGTTGGAAGCTCAGGGTCAGAAAACCTGCTTCGGTGCCGGGCTTCGGCAGCCGCTCGGTGACATTCTCATTCGGATCAGTAGCACCGAGGATCCAGGCCAGGCCATTGGTCACGCCGTCGCCATTCGTATCGACATCGAATGCCGAACTTCCGGCCCACTGTTGGTACAAAGTGCCTGCGGTAGTCACCACCACTGAGAAGTCGGTGAAGGTCATGCCGTCTTCACCACCGAAGAAGATGCTGGAAGCATCGCCGCCAGTCCATTCTGAAGTGATCGACGAAACATCGACCGAATCAAAGGTCTGATCTGCGACGAAGGCCCCAGAGGGACTGTAGTCGATGGAGTAGACAACGGTCTGTGCTGTTGGGTCGTAGTCCATGCGCAGGCGCATCGGACCAGTCAAGGTGTCCATTGCCGTATAGCCAACTTCATTATTCGTCGCCGCGCCGGGAATGCCGCCCACGACCCGACGTGAGCCGTTAGGAAATCCGCCCTGAAGCTCTAAATAGGCGGAGGCATTGCCGGTATCAACGTCGGGTTGACCAAAAGCACCCCTTGCGCCAGTGCCTAGGCCAAAGAAAATCGACTCTTGGGTGGTGCGATTGACGGTCACATAAGCGGTAAATGGGACAGTGGCATGGTTGACGGCGTTGGTGCGGAGAAAATTGCGGCCACTGTCGCCGGCGTTGAAACTCCCGAAAACCGTGCCTGAGGGAGTGAAGGCGATTTTCTCGTAGGCTCCATCACCACCATCCCAGACGAAGGACGCATTAAGTCCGCTGCCGATGAGGGTGAAAGGCTGCGCTGGATAGTTGGACTGGCTGGTGCCCGTAAATCCTATGAGGTTATTCGAAAAACTGGTAGGAGCTGCTTGGGCTGCGGAGACGATACTGGCCGTGATGGCGGCGAATTTCAGGATTTTCATTTTATGTAATGTAACGGATTGGATTCCTATTTATTGTTTCTGGGAAAGAAGAGAAATAAAGATCGGTTCAGATTGGGATCTTTGAGTTTGGTTCAATGTGAGCAATGAGCCGAAAAGGCTACACCTCTCCAAGCGGAATTCTCCAAGATAAGCCCTCAGCCAAATTAAAAAAAATCGAGATTCCTTCACTCGAAGTGCCGTCAATGGACAATCCATGTTCTGCATTGAATCAGAGCAAGGAGTTTGCCCGGCGGAAGGAGGGCTGCCTTCATGGGGACGAATCTAGATCCCCCGCTCTGAACATCGAAATTTTTTCTGGCCATCTTGATGACACCACGGCAACAAATATCACCGTAATAAATCTTGGCTGCTTGCGGCATACAGAGTCCAACGCTCCGCCAACTCTGAGTCTGTGCGGTCCAAAATGCGCGAGTAAGCGAAAGCTCCCGCATTCCGCAGCGCACCTTCCGGCAGGGTTAATAACCATTCGCCCGGTGCTGCCGGATCTAGCGAGGCCCAGAGATTGACCAGATTATCCATTGCATCACATCCTAGTGAGTCATCGGGAAACTGGCTCACCCAAGCGGACGCCCCTAAGGGATCGGTTTGCACCATGCGTTGCACAATCGACACGAGCGCACGATCCTGACCGATGCTCGGGGCCATTTGTTCCAAGACGATTTTGGCCGCGCCCACCGAATCCTGATCCGCCGAGGCCACGGCAATTTCCTCGATCAGCCGCTGTTTTAGATTCTCGTCTTTAATTTGCTCCGTCCACCCCAGAACGCTGTCTCGATCCGAGAGCGCCCATTCTGCCGCCGCCCGGCATACCAACTCCGATTGGGCGTCGCTGGTCGGCAATTCTGCCACCAATCGCAGGGCCTCGACTGGATCAGTGCGCACTGCCTCAGATGCTACTGCTGTCATGATCTCTTCGTGCAGGCTCCCCTCGGGCAAACTGCGCCCCCAGGCTGCAGCTTCTTCCAAATCGATTGCTGCCCAGCGCAAAGCTGCAACTGTTAAAAAGGAGCGGCACGTTTCCGGGTCGCCTTGGGATTGCGCCCACGCCGCAGCTTCACACGGATTCGTGGTGGCCCAGTGATCGAACAGCCGCTGGGCAGCCGCGCCCTTCAGATCTTCAGGATTGAAGCCGTTTAGCAAGTTCCTGGCCGTCTCTGGCGTCATGCCTTCCATGCACCGTTCGAAAGCAGCTTGCTGTTTGATCGGGTCCTCAAGGGATTGGGCTACTAGAAATCTCTCTAACTGTTTCTTGTTAGTATCTGCGGAACGATGTGGCCGTGCACGGACCCGGTTGTTTGTGTGACTGAGGCTGGCGGAGTTTGGTTCGGAATTGCTCACGGCCGACGCTGATGGGATTCGTTCCGCCCCACCCAGCTCTGCCTCAAAAGACGGCCAGATCGCTAACTTGAAGCTCAAAACCACCAAGGCCAACAAGCCCCACCTGAACACTTTTTGCATGTGTCGCTTCACCCTGTTGGGTCGACTCCGTTCTTTAAGCATCTTCTGCATGAGGTGATTTTTGGGTTCCGGGAATTCATCTTGAGCGATCATGTCTGGATTCTTCTCCCAGCCCAAGAGGGAGGGACCACGATAGTCCCTCCCTTGTTTAATCACTGGTTAACGACAACTACCGGTATTCGACCCGGTGATTATGGCGTTGTTGTCACGTTGTCGATGGTGCTCGTGCAGAGAGTGCCGTTGAGACGGCTTGACACGGCCATTCCTATCGTCGCGTTGGTGGCCATGCTGATCGTTTGGTTTGTGCCAACTTGCGTCCAGCTTGTCCCGTTGTCCGACCAAGAGCCCGCAAACGAATTCCCCGTTCGCGTGATCCTCAACCACTTGGGAGCCAAGCCAGCTACCGTTGTGATAACGGTGCTGCCGCCAGTCGTGCTCCGTCTTTGGAAGGCCACACCATTACCGGGCGTCACACATATCATC
>JANORE010000261.1:0-1959 GCA_031415155.1 Akkermansiaceae bacterium
CAACTGTTTTTTAACAGCGCGCAGCGCACTATTTAATCTTTTTTCCTCTTCTCAACCACAATCTATCTGCTTAGGAATTGTCGAAATTCAACTTGCGTTAATACTTCAACGCGATTGTCGCTGAGCCATACTATCAAAGAACTTGTTACGAGGGGACTAAAAAGCCGATCGGGCATCTTCATCGAAACTTTCGCTTCTCATGAGAACCTCGATCGACATTCTGTCTCTCGGTCGCCCTCCGTCGTGGCGACAGGCGCAAGTTACCTTAAACCCCGCGGAATCGTCAATACGTTTTGTCATTATTTTTTAAAATTAATCTAAACCATTGATATTCAATGAATATTTTGAGCGGAAATTTCAGCAAAATCCCAACCAGCTCTCATTCATTACAGCCATCAACTCCTCTTTCCTTCATTCCATGCCATGTTTGATCTTGGAAAATCGGATTTGTGAGTGTCGTTCCCCGCGAGAACCACCTCACCAACTTTCGAGTTTCCCTAATTTCGAGGATGTGCTTCTATTGAGTTGTGACTCTCGCTAGTAAAATCACCATTGCTCGGATCTGCTTGGTTCCGGTCTATGTGACTTTAGCCTTCTGCTACGGCTACACAGTGAAAAGCGGGCTTCCGATCGAGTCCCTACGCTGGTGGGCACTCGGAGTCTTCGTCACCGCCGCCGCGACGGATGGCGTAGATGGCTGGATCGCACGGCGATTTAACCAATGCTCAAAATTCGGTGCTTATATCGATCCCATCGCGGATAAAGCATTACTGATCACCGGAGTGATCACGCTTTCTTTGATTGATTGGGGAGCACCGGGCTGGCGACTGCCACTATGGTTTGCTGTGATCGTCGTGCTCCGCGACTGTATCATTCTCGGCGGAATCAAGGTGCTCTACCGCCACCACCGCGAGGTGAAAATCCTCCCGCATTGGACGGGTAAAATTTGTACGGTCGCACAGATGTTTGCCATTGGCTGGGTGATGCTAAGAGTCACTGAGATTTCACCCAACTATCCATGTGCTCTTGCTGGAATTTTCACGATCTGGTCGAGTATTGCCTACATCCAACAAGGACAGAAAATCTTGAAAGGCACGGAAGAAATCTGATGAAAGAAAAGCACATTCTCTGGTGAAAAACAAAAAAAGCCAGCCGTTTGCACGACTGGCTTTTGATGAGTATTCAGAGAATCAATAGCGGTAATGATCTGCTTTGAACGGGCCGTCTTGCGACACGCCTATGTAGTCGGCTTGGGCTGGGGTCAGCTTGGTTAACTTGGCCCCGATCTTCTCAAGGTGGAGGCGTGCCACTTCTTCGTCGAGGTGCTTTGGCAAGACTTTGACATCGCCGGCCTTGTAGTTCTCCTTGTTTTTCCAAAGCTCGATTTGCGCGAGCGTTTGGTTAGTGAAGGAGTTAGACATCACAAAACTTGGGTGGCCCGTGCCGCAGCCGAGATTCACTAGACGACCTTCTGCCAGCATGTAGAGGCTGTTTCCTTTTTCAGGGAATGTATATTTATCCACCTGTGGCTTGATGTTGGTTTTCACCACACCCGGAGCGGTATTGAGCTTATCGATTTGAATCTCGTTGTCGAAGTGGCCAATATTACAAACAATCGCCTGATCCTTCATCTTCTCCATGTGCTCGAAGCGGATGATATCCTTGTTCCCGGTCGTGGCGACGTAGATGTCGCCCCAGCCGAGCGTGTCTTCGATCGGAAGAACGCGGAAACCTTCCATGGCTGCTTGGAGCGCACAGATCGGGTCGATTTCAGTCACAACCACTTGCGCGCCAGCGCCACGAAGGGCTTGGGCGCAGCCTTTACCGACATCACCATAGCCGCAAACGACTCCGACTTTACCGGAAATCATCACATCCGTCGCACGCTTGATGCCGTCTAACAGAGACTCGCGGCAACCGTAGAGGTTGTCAAATTTCGACTTGGTGACCGAGTCGTTG
>JANORE010000262.1:0-5681 GCA_031415155.1 Akkermansiaceae bacterium
AACCCAGTCGCGCAGGTCGGGCGGGAGAAGCAGCGGGGTGTCGTGGTCAATGTTGACGAAACGGGCGGGCATTTCCTCCATACGCGCAAGCGGGAGGAAATATTCAGTAATATCTGACTTCTAAGTCCGACGGGCTGCTAGTTCGAGGATAAATTGCTCCAGTTCCCGGATCAGCGCCTGCTCCAGGTCATTCTCCAGATAGCCCTGCGGCAGGCCGAGGAAATCGAAGAAATACGGGTCTTTGAACGCCCCCGCCAACTCAGGCGCTGCGGCCAGCTCCAGTTTGAGATCAGCGATTTCCGCCCTCTCGTAGGCCTTGCGCTCGATTTGCCGGGTCAGCTCTCTTTTACTCCACTGTGCGTGGGTAGCTTGTTGGGCATAAAACAAGCGGGCCTCCCAGAAGTGTTCGGCATGATGACTGCTGCAAATGCCGAAGTGCCGTGAAAATTCTTGTGATTTTCATGATGGCGGCCACGACGCGCATGTTCACTGCGGTGTTTTCTTGTGGTGGCTTGCCATCTGGGCACGCGTCGCCCGAGGAGGCGCTGGCTCGCAAGGCTCCTGTCAATTTTGTGCAGCGATTTTTCCCAAACCCAACAAAGTCATGATTTCCTCCAGCTCTGCATACCCCATCAGATAGAAACGGATCAATTCCATCGCTCGCTTGGTGGGGCGTTTACCGGTGAGAAGTTGCAACATCAGCGCCGCGATGAGCGCGCTGTAAGTCTGGATGGCCACTCCTGCGGGCGATTCCGCCATCAGGTGACGGTTGCCGAGGATGCTTTTCATCCACTTGAAAAATAGCTCGATCTGCCAGCGGTAACGGTAAATCAGGGCGATCAATTCTGCTTCGATTTCCAAGTCCGTGGCTAACAGAAGCTCCTTGCCATCGACTTCGACTTTGACCACGCGGACGGGCTCGCCCTGCCATTTGTCGCCTAAATTTACTAGACCTTGCCAGGTGACGCCCGCCGTGCGATCAGCTTCTGTTAGAGGAAGCTCCTCGACGATTTCCATACGCGGCTTGTTGCGGATGCGGAAAACAAAGGAGATACCGAGCTTGCGGAGTTCTTCGAGAAATCCGTAGTCGAGGCCGTAGTAGCGGTCGCCGACGATCGTTTCGCCCTTTTTCATGAACTCCCGCAATGCCTTGCGTTCGCAGGAATTTCCATGGGTGATGAGCGCGTCGCTGGGAGCCTGGCGCAGCACGGTGAATTTCAAATGCAGCTTGGCGGCGCGGTTTTGGTCGTTGAGCCAGAGCGCCCAATGCATGCGCGGCAAGGCGGGTAGCAGCGTGCCGTCGACGAGTTTGAGCTTATCCGCGAGGTGGGCGAGCCGAGAATCGCCCCACGAGGTGGGGATTTCGGAGGCGAGTTCGAGGAAAACTTGCTTGAGCAATTCAGGGTCGAAAACTCCCTGTGCCTCGGAAAAACTACCCAAACTCACTGGCCTTGAGCAGACATCCTCCTGCACGCGGTTGAGGTGACTTGCCGCACAAAGCCCACGCATGCTGTCGAGCACCGGATTGAGCAAACCGAAAAGAAAGAGACTGAAATAGTCTTCTTCGAGCAATAATCGCTCGGGGCCACCGGGGCGTTTCTCGCGGGTGGGAATGCTTGCTTGGATTTTGGCGAGCCGCTGGCGGAAATCATTCAGCAGTTTCCAGCTGCTGAGTTTCTTTTCGTCGATCTTGTCCTTGGCGCGGCCCACGAGAGAAGGAAATCAGAAAGCATCTAACAGTACAAGTGACAATTTCGTCACATTCGAGCCATCGTTCCGGCTAGCAGCGAGCATGCCGAACAGTTCTGCGGGCCTCCTGTGTTTTAAGCGGAATGAGGATCAAAAAGTGCGACCAACTTAATTGTCGCACCAGTGGTGCGACAATTCGTGAATCGGGGAAAATTTCGGCAAATTTCATCATGCGGCGCACATTCTTGGCTTCAAACCCTTGGCCGAATTGCTCGACAAGACGCTGTGCCACCATGTCGACAACTTGCTGCCCATAAGCCGCACGTTCTCCCTTCAGAACCTCCTCATTCATACGCTTACCAACGTGCCAATAAGTCAGAGTCAGCGCACTGTTGACCGCCGCAACAGCCTGCGACTTCCCGCAGCGGATGATCTCCCGCAAATCCGCCAATAGGGCGGTTCCTGACGGCGGTGAATGGGTCGGTGTGAGTTCCTCGTTCATGGGGTGTAATGGGCTAAAAGGTTCAGCGTTAAGACTTGGGGCGGTGCTTGAGTTTTTGTTCCAGAGCCTTGAGGGTGGCCTCGTCCTGTTGGTCGGCTTCCTGAGCTTCTTGGGTCTTGCGTCGCTGATCGTAGTCGGAATAAAGGGCACTTGTTGTGGTCTCCATCTGCTCATGGCTGATGGCACCAGCATGGCTCAGCAGCGGAAAGCCGTTGGAGGTGATGATCTGCCCCACATTCTGCTTCCAGTAGGCCATGCGCGTCTCCTGTTTGCTCTTGGCCCGTAGCTCGGCGGTTTCTAGGAAGATGACCACCAGACGGTTCAGGGTGTCCACCTCGTCTTCCGTCAGGTAGTTCTTGGCTACGATGATGTCTGCCTTGCGCACCTTGTCGCCTTTCCAGGCCAGCAGGCCGAAATGAGGGTCGTCGGGGTTGGCCCGCACGGTGATGAGTTCGGCAGCGGTCTTTCGGGTGACGGCGAAAATGAGCAGGTTCTGCGCCGTGGCGAGGAAGACCTGCGTGGCTTTGTCCGTCTTGTCGTAATCGCTGCTGAGCTGAAAGAGGTCCCGCACTTTCTGGTAAAAGCGTTTCTCGCTGGCCCTGATGTCGCGGCTGCGTTCTAGCATCTCGTCGAAGTGGTCCGGGCGGCCATCGGGGTTCTTCAGCCGCTCGTCGTCCATCACGAAGCCTTTGATCAGGTATTCCTTCAGAATGGTGGACGCCCAGCGGCGAAACTGCACGCCACGGGGCGAGCGCACCCGGTAGCCCACAGCCAGGATGGCGTCCAGATTGTAAACCAGCGTCCGGTAGCGCTTGCCATCGGTGGCAGTTGTCAAGGATTCCTTGACAACTGAATCCTCACTCAGCTCCCCGTCCTCGAAGACGTTCTTCAGGTGCAGCGAGATATTCTGCTTTGTGGCATCAAAGAGTTCTGCCATTTCGAGCTGCGTTAGCCAAACAGTCTGCTCCTGCGCCCGCAGCTTGATCTGGCTCCGTCCGTCTTCGGTAGTGTAGAGAATAAGGTCGTTCATAGAGATGGAAGTTAGACAAACATCCGCTCCAAGTAGGCGGATTTGAGCTGCTTGAGCTTGGCGAGCTGGACGGCGTGTTTGGAAATCAGTGAGTCGAGCGTGCGGAAGTAGGTGCCGATTTTTTGTTGTTCGGATTTGTCGGGAAAACAAATGTTCGTGGATTGAACCAGAGCACTGTTTAGATTGTTCACCACTCCACCGGCGTCCAGATCTCCAATCATGCCCGTCAGCTCGGTTTCGGCTTGCTGGATTTCGTGGGCGTTGTCGGCGCGGGTGAGGCGATCCATTTCCACGAGGGCTTCCAGCATCTTACTAGGCCGTGGGTTGTTTTGAGAAATAGCGAACATTCGGCAAGTTTTTGAAGTGTTCGTCCTGGGTCCAGAGAGTGGCCTCGTGGCGCAGGGCGGTGGCGTAAATGAGACTGTCTGCCAACGGCAATGGATGACGCGCTGCCTCTAAAGCCAACGCGCCGTCTAAGTCGATCAGACGGCCGCTTTGCATGATGCTGGCGACTTGGAGCGCGTCCTCCTCGCCGCGCTCTCGCAGCACTTTCTTGAAGACTTCGCAAACGGTGATCACCGGGACGAAAAGATTCTCGGCGTCTTCGATCGCGGCGGCAAACAGCGGCGCGCGGTCGCTGTCCGTGAAGTATTCGAGCCAAGCGGACGAATCGACGACATTGGCGGTGCTCACAGACGATCCTCCTCCCGCTCGATACGGGTGTCCATGCCACGGAGAAAACCGCGCATCTGCTGGATGGGGCGGACAGGTATGAATTCGACTCTGCCGGCGTAGCGGATGACGCGGAGCTTCTCGCCTGCGGTGAGATGCAGAGCCTCGCGAATGGCTTGGGGAATAACGACCTGAAATTTGGGTGAGAGGGTGACGGTGTCCATATCGATGGGCACATCGTAGAACGGGTTCTCTATCGATGCAAGTTTGGGGAGTGTGGTGTGGGTTGGCTTGGCCATCTCAGTTTCCGGCCACTCGATTTCCTTTTTCCTCGTTATAATCCCGTGCTTGGCCGTGATGAGAAATTTTAACCGCTTCACGAGCTCACGCATCAGCATCCCTTCAGTTCGAACTTGGATGTTTCTCGTAGGGGCGTTTGTCTTGGGGCGTGGACGCTATCCGAATCCGTGGCGCACGGCAGCATCATTTAAAAAACCTCAACGTGGAAATCCCACGCGGGAAACTCGTGGTCATCACCGGGCCTAGTGGATCCGGGAAATCCTCACTCGCATTTCACACGTTATACGCTGAAGGACAGCGCCGATACGTAGAATCTCTGTCGGTTTATGCGCGGCAATTTCTCGATCAGTTAGAAAAACCGGATGTCGATTCGATCGAAGGCTTGAGTCCAGCAATCGCGATCGAGCAACGCGGTGGTGGGCTGAATCCGCGCTCAACAGTCGCGACAGCCACGGAAATCTACGACTATCTCCGCGTGCTGTGGGCGGCGGCGGGAATTCCTCATGACCCGCGAACGGGCGAGCGTCTGGAGCGAATGAACTCGGCAGATATCGTAACGGTGCTTGCCGCACTGGAGGAAGGATCGAAGGTAATTCTGCTCGCGCCGCTGCCCCAAGAAGAACTCGCCGAGCCTGAGCGTCTGCTGGCGGATTTACAGCGGCAAGGCTACATTCGCGTGCGCTTGGAGGGCGAGGTATTAGAAATCGAAGAGGCCCGGGCGAAATGGCCAGAGCAGCCGACAGTCGTCGAGATCGTGGTGGATCGCTTCGTCATTCGAGCGGGTGTGGAATCCCGGCTGGCGGACTCGGTGGAAACCGCATTGCGGCTTTGTGGCGCTGAAGCGCGAGTGGCGATCCAAGAACCGGACGCGGAGGCATGGCGAGACTTAGCCTTTCAGACTTCTTATCGGAATCCTCACACCGGCTTGATCGTGGAAGAACTGTCGCCCAAGCATTTTTCCTTCAACTCACACTTCGGCGCTTGCGAACGATGTGAAGGTCTCGGGACGGAGATGTTTTGCGATCCCGCTTTGTTAGATGAAGGGCAAGATCCCGAAAAAACCTTAGTGAGGTATCGCGAGGCGAAATCAGAAATCACGCGGCGGAAGTTAGCCAAGCTGATGGCGCATCGCCCGTGCAGTGCTTGTGATGGCAAGCGTCTCAAGCCGGAATGGCTGGCGGTAAAAATCCAGGGCGCAGCGGATGAATGGCTTGGAATCCAAGATTTCTGTAACCTAGGAGTGTCCGCAGCCATGCGCTGGATCGATGGATTTCAGCCAGATTCTGCGATGGTCGATGTCTGTAAGCGCTTGGCCAGTGATGTGCGGAAGCGGCTGGCCTTTCTCGAAGAAGTCGGTCTGGATTACCTCACGCTTCAGCGCACCAGCGGCACACTTTCTGGCGGCGAGGCGCAGCGAATCCGGCTGGCGACGCAGCTGGGATCCGGACTTTCTGGGGTGATCTATGTGCTCGATGAGCCGAGCATCGG
>JANORE010000263.1:0-3380 GCA_031415155.1 Akkermansiaceae bacterium
ACACGGATGCGGCCTGCTTCGTCAGGTTGTGGATTTCCACTGTAGAGGCGTTCGCGGAGGAGTCGGTCCATTTGCTCGATGCAATCTTCGTGCGTGCCATCGGCTTTCATCGTCTTGTAGAGCAAGGAAATGTAAAGCGGGACGACTGGGATGGCCGAGCTGGCTTGAGTGACAAGTGCCTTATTCACGGAGACCCAGGCTTTTCCCTTGAGCGGGGCGAGCTTGGCATCGAGCGAGCGTTGGACATTTTCCAAATCTTCCTTCGCGAGACCGATCGTGCCGTTTTTATAAATCGGCCACGTCACTTCTGGCCCGATGTAGGAGTAGGAAACCGTCTGCACGCCTTCGGCCAGGACGCCTGCTTCGAGTAATGCATCGGTCCACATTTCCCAATCCTGCCCGCCCATGACGGCGACCGTTTGCGGGATGTCGTCGCCCTCGGCTGGCTCAATGGTGATCTCATTGACGACGCCCGTGGTGGTATTGAGATTTTTATTTGTATAACTTTGCCCGACGGGTTTGAGCACCGATTTGTAGACTTCGCCAGACTTCGGATCCGTACGACGGGGTGAGGCGAGGCTGTAAATCACGAGGTCCACTTGGCCGAGGTCCGCCTTGATCGCGGCGATGACTTGGGTTTTCACCTCATCCGAAAAGGCGTCGCCATTGAAGGAGCGAGCGTAAAGTCCCGCTGCTTTCGCCTCATTTTCAAAAGCGCGAGTATTATACCAGCCAGCCGTCGCCGTGCGCCCTTCCTCACCGGGACGCTCGAAGAAAACACCAACAGTCGCAGCATTTGAGCCAAAGGCGGCAGCGATCCGCGAGGAAAGCCCGTAGCCCGTGGACGAGCCAATCACCAGCACGCGCTTCGGGCCATTCGCGATCAAGCCACGGTCTTTCACAACGGCGATTTGCTCGGCGACGTGCTGGGCACAGCCTTCAGGGTGGGCCGTCGTGCAGATGAATCCACGGATTTTTGGAGAAATAATCATGTGTGGCGTAGGCTATCGTCCGGGCGCAGAGAGGCAACTGGTTTTTACGATGGTCAAAGTTTCTCAAATGATGATTAGGTAGGCACATGCAGTGGTATTATTCGAAAAACGGCACGCAACTTGGTCCGATCTCCGAAGTTGAGCTTCGTTCAAAAATCGCTTCTGGAGAGATTTCCTCCACCGACATGATATGGAAAGATGGCATGTCAGATTGGCTAGAAGCCGGAAAGGTTGAGGGATTCTCCATATCCGCGCCTTCCTTGACGAAAACTCCGCCAACCTCTGGAACTGAGCTGGGTTCGCCCTACACGTCACCCTCTTTCCAAGTGATACCTTCAACCAGTGGGGCGAAAATCCCTAATTACCTATGGCAGTCGATTGTCGTAACGATTTTTTGCTGCTGGCCAGTAGGAATTCCAGCGATCGTCTATGCGGCGAAAGTCGATGGCCTCAAGGCTCGAGGAGATATTCCTAACGCCATGGTGGCTTCCTCGAATGCGAAAAAATGGTGCATCATCTCTCTCTCTGTCTGGGGGGTGCTTTTTGTCATCTATTTAATTTTCATCGCTGTCACGGTGATGGCTGGTGCCGTAGGAAATTAAAATGCACAAGGACCGAGCATTATGGGTCGCTCTGAGCGTGCTTGCCTTGGCGTTTGCTGGATTTTCATTGCGCGAATACGGACGTTCCGGCGTCTCTTGGTTGCCCGCTTGTCTGTTTCACAAATACACCGGGTTAAATTGTCCCGGCTGCGGGATGACGCGGGCGGCGGAGGCCACCTTGCATGGGCGGATCGACGAGGCATTTCGCTACAATCCTGTCGGAATGATCTTATTACCGCTGGCATCCATTGGCATCGGGATCGAGCTACTGGGTTGGGTGCGGGGGAAGCCATTGCCATTTCGCCTCCATTTCGGCGCGTTTGGAGCCAAGACGATCTTGTGGCTCATCGTGAGCTTCTGGATTTTACGAAATCTCCCGTATTGGCCGTTCACCCTGCTTTCACCTCCGTGATTTCCGGGAAATAAGTGAGTCTTGCGGGAATGGTTTCCCGCGAGTATTCCCAACCCATGTCATTGCTGCTAGGCGTCAATATCGATCACATCACCACCTTGCGTCAGGCTCGTTACGCGGGATCACTGGACTCTCCCAATGCCGAGCCCAGCCCAGTCATCGCCGGTCATGACGCGCTGGCCGGCGGCGCTGACTCACTGACTATCCATGTCCGCGGGGATCGTCGCCACATGCAAGATGCGGATGCGTTTCGCATCCGAGCGGAAATCCCCCTCCCCCTGAATTTCGAAATGGGGGTGACCGATGAAATGATCGAGATCGCGCTTCGATTAAAACCGGACTTCGCCTGTCTCGTTCCGGAATCCCGCCAAGAAATCACCACGGAAGGCGGCCTAGATATTCTAACAAGTTTTGAAAAAATCCGTGCCGCAGTCACTCGCCTACAAGATTCCGGCATCCGAGTCAGCCTCTTCATTGATCCCGATTTATCCCAAGTCGAGGCCTCCGCCCAAACGGGAGCCGAGATGATCGAGCTTCACACCGGCTGCTTCGCCAATGCCATGGGCGATCAACTCAATACCGAGATCGCACGACTCACCGCCGCCGCGAAACTTGGATTTACCCGTAATCTCCAAGTGAATGCCGGCCATGGAATCAACTACCAGAATCTCGCACCAATCCTCACTATCCCCCATCTTGCTGAGCTCAACATCGGCCATAGCATCATCGCCCGCTCAACTCGCATCGGCCTCACCGCCGCCGTTCGCGAAATGAAAAACCTCATGCAGCCCCCTTCCGCTTCAGCATGAGAATCTTCGGCATCGGCATCGACGTGGTCGAAGTGGAGCGAATCGCCTCCGCCATCGAGCGCCACGGCGAGGCATTTCTCGCGAAGTTATTCACTCCGGGCGAGCGCAGCTATTGCGAGGGTCAGAAAAAACCCGCCCTCCACTACGCCGCTCGATTTGCCGCGAAAGAGGCCGTTTCGAAGGCACTCGGCACAGGCATCGGCGGGCAAGCAGGTTGGCTAGATTTAGAAGTCACCCGCGATCCATCCGGTGCGCCGAAGCTGGTGCTCCAGGGCCAAGCCGCCCATTTTGCGCAACAGCACTCTATCACAGAAATCCAAATCAGCCTCACCCACGCCCGAGAATATGCCGCTGCCAATGCCGTCGCCATCATCGGGTAATGTGAGGAAATTCTCAATGAAAGCTCGAGAATTCGTAACTATTCAGGTGCTGTGAGTTTAAATTTAATAAACCGCAGATGGACGTTAAAAACGCAGATAGGAAGAGATGAAGAGATTTTTTAATGCGTGATCTCAGAATCAATTCCTTCTTCTATCTGCGTGTATCTGAGTCCATCTGCGGTTTA
>JANORE010000264.1:0-8287 GCA_031415155.1 Akkermansiaceae bacterium
TTCACAGTCATCTTTGAGGCATCACAGCTTCCTCCCACAAGATCCTGATCGTCCTTTTGTTCAAAGATATGGATATTGATTGGATCAAAGTCCGCCTTCTGGATTAGATACATCGCCGCAGCGATGGAACCCAGGCCAAGACCATTGAGATATATGTTGATAGGAGGAGCTATGGTCTTTTCCATTTCAGTGTGTTTCATCGAAGAATTCCGTTCAGTCGCCCTCGACAAGACCATACTCGTGTAACAGTGCGCCGATCTGGGTTTTATCGAGCTTGTTCATCAGTAAGTTCTGCAAGAAAGCAGGACCGGGAAGGTCGATCTCCTTTCCGTCGCGCAGGCGACCAGTCGCGGACAGGATCATCCGGATGTCGTAGGTGGAGTTGAAAACTTCGGGCACGCCGCGCTCGACGTTGAGTAGCGTATAGACGGCCTCCATCGGTGTTCGCACGGAGTATTCGGTGGTGAAGATGCAGTCGCGCTCCTTGGATTCCGCGAACTGGCCGATGAAGGCGAAGTTGACCGCGCCCACAGGCACCACATCCGGGCGGTCACCCGCTCGGCGTGGCATGAAGAAAGCGGTCACGTAGGGCATCATCACTGGCACGGTGATCGCACCTGCGGCTGCCAGTTCGGGAATATCCTCGACCGGCACGCCTAGGTGGTAGAGCCATTCCTGAGTAATCTCTTCGCCGCTACAGTCCTGCATCGGCTTTTTTACGTAATCGCCGGGTTTCTCAACGAACAGCCCGTAAACCCAAACCACGATCTGGTCCTTGGGCTGCTGCTTGAAGTGGGGTTGCCGGTTCACCGTCCAACTGAGCAGCCAGGATGAGTCCTTCGCGGTAACGATACCGCCAGTCACTACTTTGCCGCTAAACGGGTCACGCTTGGCGATTTTTTGGATATACTTCGGGATGCGCTCATCGAGTGTAGTGACGGTGGCGGATTCCCACTTGGTCTCGGGGATGTGCGAGCCGAAGACGTCCGGGTGCCCGAACGCCGGATCCTTTGCAGCGATGCGCCGCCAGAAATCCCAGGCTGGCGCAGGCCCTAGATTGAGCTTTGCCGGTGTGTGGTGGTCGCCGTTGTCGGAGTTCTCGGTGAGCGAGCCGATGGTCATGAACAACAAGTCGTCGGGAGCAAGATCGACGCCGCCCTCGACACCGTCCCTGCGCCAGTGGATGCGGGTCGCCTGTTTGTGTCCGGGTGCGATTTCGAAATCTACATCGGTTACCACGGTCTCGTATTGGAACACCACGCCATGTTCGGTTAGCCACTTGACCAGCGGCAGCACTAGCGATTCATACTGATTATACTTGGTGAACTTCAGCGTGGAGAAGTCCGGCATGCCTTTGATTTGGTGGAGGAAACGGTGAAGATATAGTTTCATCTCCAGCGCCGAGTGCCACTCCTCGAAGGCAAACATCGTGCGCCAGTAGAGCCAGAAATTGCTGCTGAGGAACTCGTCGCCGAATACCTCGGTGATGCGCTTGTTCTCCATCTCCTCGCGAGTGGCGAGGAAGAATTTAACGATCTCCTTCTGCGCTTGCTCGCTGAGCGTGAAAAGGCCGTCGGTGTGCGCGTCCTCGCCGCGATTCACCGTGGCGCGCTGCAATGAGGAGTTCGGATCGTCCTTGTCGAGCCAATAGAACTCGTCGAGCACGCTGGCACCGTCGATCTCCAGCGAGGGAATTGAGCGGAACAGATCCCACAGGCACTCGAAGTGAGTTTCCATCTCGCGCCCGCCGCGGATGATGAAGCCTTTTTGCGGGTCCTTGATGCCGTCCAACGCACCACCGGGCAAAGGCTGCTGCTCCAAGATAGTGATTTGATTTCCCGGCATCTGGCCATCGCGGATCAGGAAAGCCGCACCCGCCAGTGCCGCCAGGCCCGAGCCGACAAACCAAGCGGTCTTGTTCTCCACGCCTTTGGGTTTGCGAGGGCGGGCGAAAGCTTCGTAGTTTCCACTGCTATAATACATCAAGCGCTCCTCGGCGGTGGGAGTATCCGTGGGGAGTGAGGCGAGGCGAATCTCGCGGCTGGTATGCGTAGTCATATAGATGGCTTATGAGATTGGTGAATTGCAATTTACCAGAAGACCCTATCTACCTGGCTGAAGCCTTCCTATGGGGTGAAACCCGACTCTCCGATTCGATGCGGCCGCGTCTTGATAGCAGTTCAACACCGTCTCTACGGTGTCTTCAGGAAGTCCTCTCGCCTACCTTTTTTACCGTAGGCTCCTGAGTTCCTTTGGAGGCGGCGGGTTTTTATAAGAACGTCACCTGCACGCTGCTCTCGATGATGCGGGCTTGCTGCGGGAGCGACAGTTGCGGATTTGGTCATCGGCTAACCACGCTTCTACTCTAGCGAAATCTCAAGGCCTAACTCGATGGTTCATCGATGGGATTGATGAGGGCCTTGAAATTGAAAGCAGCAAAGTCTTTGGTATTTCGAGTGTAAAATGTTTCCACGCTGTGCTGCTTCAAAGTGACCGCTAGTAGGCGATCAAAGATATGCGTGGGTTTCCGATCTGAATCGGCGAAATCGAGGATCAGGTGTTTCCAGAAATTTGTCTCGTAGGCGCAATGGAGAACGCCTGAATCTTCTCGCAGAAATACGATTTGCTTGAGCGCTTTAGAGTGAGCTAGCGGTTTTTCGAGTATTTTGCTGCTTCGCAGACCTCGATATAGCTCGAAAAGAACCTGATCGCTGATGATCCAATTTGAAGCATCGGCTAACATGGACTCATAAATACGCTTGGCTCGGTCATGCTCTTCACATCCTGAGTTAATTGCATAAATCAAGATATTGGTATCAAGGCTATTCATAAAACGCCTCCCGCATGTCCTCGGCTGGAATCAAGCAGCGGCCTGCATCCACGGTGGGCGCGGTCAAATTCGGGCGGGGTGCTTCTGGCATCCGATCTAGCCATTTCTCTGTCGCACGGCGAACGATCTCGCTCACTGGCATGTCCGTGCGTTCGGCTAGCTTACGCATCCGCTCCATCAATGGATCTGGGAATAGGATTTGAAGTTTTTGCATGGGGCCATGGATCACATGGATGAGACGATTGTCAAGAATTCTAGGTTTCACTGTCTAGGTTTCACAGGATCGTCACCTGCACGCTGCTCTCAATCACGCCGGTGGCGATGGCGTGGCGGGTGAGGCCAGCGGTGTCGTGGATGTTGAGTTTTTCCATAAGACTTTGGCGGTGTTTCTCGACGGTCTTGATGCTGATGTGGAGCAGGTCTGCGGTTTCTTTGTTGGGTTTGCCCTCGGCGATGAGTTGGAGAACTTCGGCTTCGCGGGTGGAGAGTGGGGGGGCGTCGATTGAGACGGGCTTGCCGCGGGCGCGAGAGTTGCGGACTTGGTCTTGGAGGCGCTTGGCGATGAGGGGGCTGAAGTAGGTTTTGCCGGAGGCGACTTGGCGGATGGCTTCGGGGAGGACGTGGGCGGCAGTTTGCTTGATCAAATAACCGCTGACGCCGATGGAAATGGCTTTCTGGACGTAGGGGTCGTCGCTGTGAGCGGAAAGCAGGATGATGCGGGTGGCGGGGGCGTTTTTGAGGATTTGGCGGGCGGCTTCGAGGCCGTTGAGGAGGGGCATGGCGATGTCCATGACGACGATGGCGGGCTGGAGCTGATCGACGAGGGCGACGGCTTCGTGGCCATTTTCGGCTTGGCCGAGAAGTTGGAAGTCTGGCTCGTTTTTTAACAATGCCCAGAGGCCCTCGCGGACGATTTGATGGTCTTCGACGAGGAGGATGGTGGTGGTTTTCATGGTGTGATTTCTGGGAGTGGAGAGTGGGGAGGGATTTTTACGCAAATGGTGGTGGCATGACCGGGGGAGGAGGTGATGGAAAAGGTGCCGCCGATCATCTCGATGCGTTCTTTCATGCCGAGCAGGCCGAGGCGGGTGGTTTTCTTGGCGCAGGATTGGCCGTCCACTTCGAAGCCGATACCGTCGTCGGAAATCTCCATGCAGATGGTGCCGTCTTGCTGGGTGATGGTGACATGGGCTTGGCTGGCTTTGGCGTGGCGAGCGACGTTGGTAAGGGCTTCTTGGGCGATGCGGTAGAGGACGGTATGGGTGGTGGTGTCTGAGTTTTCGATGCCCCGGTAGGCGGTGAGGGTGGTGCGGATACCGGTGTCTGCCATGTAGCTGGTGAGGTAGGCTTCGAGGGCGGGGATGAGGCCGAGGTCGTCGAGCTCGGAGGGACGCAGCTCACGGGCGAAGCGGTGGTCGTTATCGTCGGATTTCTCGACGAGGGCTTGGGTGTTCTCGATTTGTTGGTGGAGGATTTCGCGACTGGTTTCTGAGGCGGACTTGAGCGTGGCGAGGCGGACGTTGATGCCGTTGAGGGTCTGGGCGATGACGTCGTGTAGCTCGCGGCTGATTCTGCGGCGTTCTTCTTCTTGGGCGGTGAGGAGCTGGCGGGAGAGGTCGCGGAGCTCTTCCTGCATCAGGAGGGAGTTCTTGAGGAGGCGGCTGGAGGTGTTCTCGCTGGTGCGGAGGGCTTGCTCGGCTTCTTTGCGCTGGAGGATTTCTAGCTTGAGATCGGCGACGGACTCGGCGAGTTCGATGGTGCGCTGGCCGAGGGTTTTGATGATTTGATTGAGGTGGATGTTCGCTTCTGAGGCCCCGCGGTGGGTTTTCTCGATGGGGACGAGTGTCTCCGCGAAAAATGCGGCAGCCCGCCCTAGCAGGACGCCGCTGGTTTGGGGGGTGTAGCTGGCGAGGATGAGGGAGGCGACGGCGATCTCGTGGATTCTGGCGAGTTCGAGGGTTTCCAGGCCATCGGTGACGGCTTGCTGTCCAAGTGCCCGCGCTGGCTCTAGCTCGGCCTCTGGTCCTTGTCTCAGGTAGAGTCGGAGGGCCGCCTGATAGAGTCGCGAGAGGTCAGTGCGTGGATGATGCATGGTGGCTGCTGAATTCACGGATGAGGTTGCTGAGGGTTTGGGCGGAGGTTTCTACCAGCCAATGGGTGGTATTGATTTCCTCGGTGAGGCTGAGTTGGTTAGCGGAAGCTTCGCTCTCGAGGGCGAGGAGCTTGATCTTGATGCCGAGCAGGGCTTGGGCGATCTCGTGCTGTAAAACTTGGCTCATCTTGGTGCGTTCTTCCTCATTGGCACAGAGGATTTTTCGGACGATTTCCTGGAGCTGTTTTTCGACGATGAGGGATTCTGCCCGGCCAGCGATGGCGGATTTTTCCGAGGTCTTGAGGGCGGCCTCGGCGTGGTGGCGGGTGGTGATTTGTTTCCGGATTTGCCGGTTCGAGTGTTCCAAGGCTTGGTTGTGCTGGTGGAGCTGCTCTGCGGCTTGGGCGAGTTCTGCGGTGGCGTGGGTCTTCTCGAGGGGGAAGATGGCCTCGGCGAAAAAGCGGCTGGCCAGCAAGGCGAGCTGATCGTGCTCTTCCGGGGTGGGATCGGGCGGCAGCAGTTTTTCCACGGCGGCATCGTGGATGCGAGCGAGCGCAAGGATTTCTAGGCCGCTGACCAGGGCCTCGTTGCCGATCTCATGGGCGAGGCGAAAGCCGATGGTGGCACCATCCATGAGGTAGGTGCGGAGGGCCGCGAGGTAGCTGACGGAAAGGCGCTGGGTGGTGTGGGTTTCCATGGGGATTTTTCTCTCGTATCAGATCAGGACAGCCAGTGGCTCGATGGTGGAGGTGGAGGTGAGTGATCTGCGGCGTTTCGCGGCGAATTCTAGAGAAAGAGTAAGCGTTTCCATGAACTCGCTGACATCGATGGGCTTGGTGAGGTATTTAAAAAATCCGGCGTTGAGGCCAGCGAGGACGTCCAGCGGCATGGCATTGGCGCTGAGGGCGACGATAGGGATGTGCGCGGTGATCGGGTCCAGATTGAGAATTCGCATCGCCTCAATGCCGTTCATGCCGGGGAGGTTGATATCCATGAGAATGACGTCTGGCATGCAGCCGAGCGCGAGGGCGATGCCGTCTTGGGCGTTTTTCGCGGTGAGTAGATGGATGCTAGGGCAGCGGGAAATAAGCTGCTGGATGAGCTGGAGATTGGCCTCATTGTCCTCCACATAGAGCACCACATTCTGGTGAGTGGCTCTGGAAATAGGCGTGGGGATGCATTTTTTCGTAGCCACTTTCAGTTGCTCCGAGTGCGTGCCGTGGTCATGGGGTAGCTCGATCCAGAATACACTGCCGACTCCCACCGTGCTGGTGGCGCCGATTTCCCCTTGCATCAGCTCGACCAGTCGCTTGCTCACCACTAGGCCGATGCCGGTGCCTTCCTCTGCCGTCACTTCTCTGCCCAAGCGGTTAAATGCTTGGAAAAGCTGCGCGAGCATTTCTGGAGCCAGCCCTGCGCCGGTGTCCTTCACGCTGATGCGGAGGTGGCCGCTGGCAGTCTCCGCGCAGTCCACGATGACGGCACCGCCATCTCGGTTATACTTGATGGAGTTCGAGAGCAGATTGATGAGCACTTGCTTGAGCCGGGTGCGATCTGCGGTGATGAAACAAGGCTCGGCAAATACCGGGAAAGTCATCTGGATGCTGCGTTTCTGCGCCAGTGGCTCGATCATTTCCTGGCACTCTAGCAAGACTTCCGGCAGGGAAATGGGTTCTAACGAGAGCGTGAGTTTCCCGGACTCCACCATCGCGAGGTCGAGGATTTCATTGATCAAATCCAGCAGAAACCAGCCAGCGTGGAGGATCTGCTCGATGCTCGCCTTCTGCGCGGGCGTGGGCGGCGGCGTGTCGGACTCCATGAGCTGGGCGAAGCCGAGGATGGCATTGAGCGGCGAGCGCAACTCATGGCTCATGTTTGAGAGAAATTCTGATTTCGCCAGATTCGCCTTTTCCGCGAGGCTCCTAGCCTGCTCCAGCTCGCGGCTGGTTTCCTGCTGGATCGCGAGTAGGTGCAAGGTCTCCCGATGCACCAGATTCTTGAGCTGATGGCGGCTGTCCCGATAGATCAACCATGCGAATAGCAGTGCCATCACCAGCGTGATCAGGCTGGCGAGCACGAGCAGGGAAAAGAAATAACGCAGCCTCGCGTGGAACTGGACATCGTGCCGCGCCAGCGCGGCTTCCTCGATCTGGTTGAAAGCTGTCATCTCCACGCGAATCGCGTTCATCAGCCGCTCGCCCTCGCCCTGGGCCACTAGCGCAGATACCGCCTCTGCGTTCTGCACACGCCGCAGCGCGATGACTTGCGCCATGTGCGCTAATTTTTCACCTAACAATGGCACCATGGCTTCCAGGTGGGCGCGGGCCTCTGGGATCAAGGTGAGCTGGTGCAGTTCCCGCAAGCGGACGTCCAGCTCATCGCGCACTTTCAGGTAAGGTTTTAGAAAATTCTCGTCCCCGGTGAGTGCATAGCCGCGCTGACCGGTCTCGGCATCTTTGAGTTCTGAGAGCCAGTCTTGGGCATGGATCACCACTACATAATTTTGCTGCTGCGTCTTCGCAGCGTGCTCGATCTGCCCGTAGGCCCAGAACAATCCCAGCGATCCCACCGCCACGAGGCCGAATGCAGTCAGCAAGGTGACCCAGATTTTACGCGGAGTTTTCAAACGCCTCCTCCCTCGGCGTGCTCCAGGGCGATGGCGAGCGTGTCCATGAACTCATTGACTTTGATCGGTTTGGTGAGGTAGCGGAAAAATCCGGCTTCGAGGCCTTTTTCAATATCGCGCGGGATGGCATTCGCACTGACCGCCACGATCGGGATGCGCGCGGTGGTGGGATCCAACCGGATGATTTTCATGGCGTCGATGCCGCTGATGCCGGGTAAATTGATGTCCATCAGGATCACGTCCGGCAAACAACGGCGGGCCAGCTCAATGCCGTCCTTGCCATTTTGCGCGGTGAGCAGGCGCAGATGCGGGTGACGGGCAATGAGCTGCTCGATGAGCTTCAGGTTCGCGGGATTGTCCTCGATGTAGAGCACCGTTCGCGTGCGCGGCCCCGCCACGAGGCGAGCTGCGGGCATGGAGGTGCTGACAGCTTCGATGTATTCTGCGTGCGGATTCGCATCGTGGAGTAGCTCGATCCAGAACACGCTGCCCACTCCCACCGTGCTTTCCGCACCGATGACGCCCTTCATCAGTTCCACTAACCGTTTACTAACCACCAGGCCGATGCCGGTGCCCTCTTCCCCGCTGGCTTCCTTGCCGAGGCGGTTGAAGGCTTGAAATAGCTGCGCCAACATCGCCGGGGACATTCCCGCGCCCGTATCCCGCACACTGATCCGCATCCGGCCATCCTTGCCCATCGCAAAGTCCACCACCACGCTGCCGCCAGTCTGGTTATATT
>JANORE010000265.1:0-2257 GCA_031415155.1 Akkermansiaceae bacterium
AGTTATCCAGAATTTGGATCTCCATGCCGTTGCTCGTTCCTTCGACTGAATCAGGATAGTGGAAGCCCAGTCCGTTATTACCACCCGCCGGGAGCTGGAACTCGAACTCGAGGACATAGTTCGCGAATATGGCATCCGTCGTTAGATTTTTCCCATCCGGGGTGCAGACGATAGCCCCGTCCTCGACCACGTAACCATCTCCGTGCCAGCCACTGAGATCTTTGCCATTGAACAAAGGACGTGGCGTGTCCATATCGGCAGCGAAGCCAGACGCCACGAGCGCCGCGGTGGAACATACAATCAGAAAATGATTCATGGGTGGGTGGTTGATGTGAGTTGTATAATTCACGCTACGAGCATCTTCAACGAAGAAGATTGATGAGTGACCATCCGTGTCAGAGGAAAATTTTGTCTACTGCGCGAGACCCCAAGAAATTTCATTGTTCAGGGTGCAGCATATTTTTTAGAGTTTTAAGGAATGTCCAAACGGATTTATGCGATAGCAGGAGAACTGAGCGGAGATGCTCACGGCGCGGGATTATTACGATCTCTGCGGGAAATGGTGCCCAATCTGTCGATTGATGGAGTCGGTGGACCCGAAATGGCGGAAGTCGCAGGTTCCGGATTGCGAGATTGGGTGGAAGACGCCGCAGTGATGGGCGTTTGGGAGGTTCTGAAACGTTACGATTGGTTCAAAGAACGATTTACCGAGATGCTCGATGAACTCATCCAGCTCCAGCCTCACGTTTTATTACTGATTGATTATCCGGGCTTTAATCTCCGTTTCGCAGAAGCCGTGAAACGGGAATGCCCGAAGACGCGGATCGTCTATTACATCAGTCCGCAAGTCTGGGCGTGGAATAAGGGACGAATCCCGAAAATGGTCGGCCTGCTGGATGAAATGCTTTGCCTGTTCCCATTCGAGCAACCGATTTTCCAAAATGCTGGGCTCAAAACGACCTTTGTTGGCCATCCGCTCGTGGATGAATTAGAGCAGAAACGGCTTGTCAACGTGTCCCGCGATGACCAACTCATCGGGCTCTTTCCAGGTAGCCGGGAGCGAGAAATTGCACGGCTTTTCCCGATGATGATTGAGTCGGCAAAACGGCTGAGAGCGTGGCGCGGAGATTTGAAATTCGAGGTGCCAGCGGCTTCACCCAAGCTGTCTGAGCAAATCCGTGAATTATTGACCGAGTCTGCGGCGGAGCAATGGATCACCGTGACCTCGGGAGGAAGTCAGTCATTGATGCAGCGTGCCTGCTGCGCGGTGATCGCGAGTGGCACGGCGACCTTGGAGGCAGCTTATTACGAACTCCCTTATTGCCTCGTTTATCGCACAGCCCCGCTGACTTACGTATTGGCTAAGATATTGGTGAAAATCAAATTCATCGGACTGGTCAACATCCTTGCTGGCGAAGGCGTGGTGGAAGAGTTCATCCAAGCTCAAGCCGAGCCAGAAGCTGTAAGTGCTTCGTTACAGAAATTTCTCGAATCTCCGGCGAAACGAGAAGCCCTGCGGATACGACTGGCCGAGACTGCTGCGAAACTCGGCGGCGAGGGAGCGCACGAGCGGGCTGCCCGAGCGGTCGCTGGCTGGTTGAGCTGATGAATTGTCAGTTTTGATCAATTTGGCAGGGGCTTAAATTAGGCAGAACTTCTGAAAAATGATAGAGACAGAGGGATTTGAACCGCCAAGACGCCAAGAGCGCCAAGTTTAAAAGAAACAGAAAAGTCCTCTTGGCTTCTCTTCCTTGGCGCCTTGGCGGTTCAAATCCTTCCATGATGTAGGTATCCAGATCAATTTGCGTTGCCATGGGGGTTGCCTTTCCGCTTGGAGTGGCTATGGAAGGGCCGAGATGAAATCATTTTCTGTCCTACTGGTAGCCGTTTCCTTGTTTGCTGTTTCCTGCGAGCGTCACGAATTCGAAGGGCCTGATGGCACGAAGCAATTTCACCAGCATCACGGCAAGAGCAGTGGCCACGGTGAGAAAAAAGTACACGGCACGGAGCACGCTGACCACACCGAGAAAAAGGCCGCGCACTGATCAATCACAACGGGCGTAAGTGAGAAAGCACTCACCGATTTCCAGCTGTGGCTCGAAGCGGGTGAGCTGAAATCCAACCGATTTCGGCAAAAAACTCGCAGGTAGTCCCGTCGCCGTGATCGCCTCAGAACCACCAAAAAGGGTGTGCCCGGCCAGCGTGAGGTGGAATTCATCGATCATATCCAGCTCGGCCAAGGCACGAATCAGTTGCC
>JANORE010000266.1:0-3128 GCA_031415155.1 Akkermansiaceae bacterium
GCGCTCCGCGAGGGCAACCTCCTCCTCGGCGGTAAGCAAAGGCGTCTTTGAAATTTCTTTTAAATAGAGTTTTAAGCTGCTGTCGGATTCGTAGGACATTATATTTTGGGGGTTGATGTTCAGTTATTAAACGTCACTCAAAGAAGTTTATTCTCATTTTATTTACAAAAATAGATGAATTGTTGATACTTTGTAAATACAGAGAATTACCTTCTTGGAAGGTATCACTCAAATAGCAATCCGCATACCGACCTCATTTCGGATCTTAACTCATTGAAAATAAGCAAATTTATAAATAAACCACTGTGACAAGATGGGTCCAATGGACCACTTTTGCCCAAAATGAGACAATTTGACGCATGAGAGATTCGACAAGTTCACTCGCATCACTCAATTTATCTCCGTGTTTGACACGTTATATCCTTTCGCCCGCTCGGCACTGTTCCGACTTGATGCAGAAGTGGCCCACCACGCCAGCATGCTCGCTCTGAGAATTGCTGAAAAAACAGGGATACTAGGCATCGTTCCACCTCATAATAAGCATCATTCTCCGGTAGAAGTCATGGGGTTGAAATTCCCTAACAAGATTGGTCTAGCCGCAGGCTTGGATAAGGAAGGAAATACCATCGATGCACTCGGACGTTTAGGATTTGGTCATATCGAAATCGGGACGATTACTCCACGCCCTCAAGCGGGAAACCCAAAACCAAGACTTTTCCGACTCCTGAATCACGAAGCCATCATCAATCGGATGGGCTTCAATAATCCTGGTATTGATGCTGGAGTTTCCAATGTGAGTTCCTCGAAATCGTTCACGGGCATCGTCGGCTTTAATATTGGAAAAAATAAAGATACACCTAACGAAAATGCGGCAGCCGACTATCTCATCTGCCTTCGTGAGGCGTATCCAGTGGCTGATTATATCGCGGTGAATCTCTCTTCTCCTAACACTCCAGGGTTGCGAGATTTACAAGGTGCTGAGGCGAGTGCTCGCTTGTTAGACCTCCTAAAGAAAGAACAAGAAAAACTTGCTGTGGAGCACGGCAAACAAGTCCCCCTACTTTTTAAAGTTGCTCCAGACCTTGATGAGACTCACATCCGGGATCTCTCGAAAGTCTTTCTCCATGGCGGGCTGGACGGACTCATCACCACCAATACGACACTCGACCGAGACAAAGTCGCTGAACATCCATTTGCGGTGGAAGCTGGCGGACTTTCTGGGCGGCCTGTTTTTGAAAAAAGTACGGCGACTTTAGCAATATTTTCCAGTCATCTCGGATCACGCATTCCCATCATCGGTGTCGGCGGAATTTCCTCATTACAAGATGCTCAAGAGAAAATTTCTGCCGGGGCCAGTCTCGTGCAAATATATACCTCATTCGTCTATCAAGGACCGAGGCTCGTTCGCGAGTTAGCAAGCAACTTATGATGCACACTCCAGCGCAGCGCGGGTTCTGTTGCTAAAAAGGAAAATGGACTCAGCCGAAAAGTCGCAGATCATGCAAAACCAATGATATATTGAAGTTCAATGGATTGAAAAATCCTCATCGAGAAGGTAACTACAAACTCTCGCCTTAAACTTCTCACATCCTTCTTATGATCCGTGAAACCCGTGGCTAAAAATCTTCATCTATTTTTCCATCTCGGTTCACGAGGTCCGCTCCAGGACGGATCAGTGCGAGTGAGACCTTCCTCAGGAAATTATCTTCGAGTCGCTCACGGATTTTCCCGCGATCACTTTACGGTAGGCACCGGGGGAGATTCCGTGCCGGGCGTGGAAGTGCAGGCGCATCTGCTCAGCCGTTCCAAAGCCGGACAAACTCACGATGTGCTGGATCGGCAGTTGGGTTTCGCGCAGCAGACGTTCCGCCCGGTTGAGGCGACAGCGGGTGATTTCATCGAGTACTCCTGGTAGATTGCGGCTCACGAAGGCGCGCTCTAAGGTGCGGCGACTGATTCCGAGGTGCTCGGCCACTTGCGCCACATTCAACTGGCGGTGACTATGGCTCCAGATGTATTGCCGCGCACGTCCGATCAAATCGGGATCGGCCATGGGTGCGGGGCCAGCACTGGGATTGAAAAGCCCGAGCAGCCCTAGTAATCGAAGTCCCTGGGATGCATTGTTGACAAAATCCGGGGACGCGATGTCCGCAAGTAGCTCGCGAAAGTGCCGACCGAACCGCTCTACGCAAACGGGCGCCCGCACGGGCATGGACCGCGACAATAATCCGCTTTCCTCCAAGTCGTGGGCGAGGCGGCCATTGAATTGCACCCAGGATTCCGTCCATCCGGTGGATCTGACAGGCCGGTAACGGTGCCATTGGCCAGAGATCACCATCCCGACTTGCCCGGCATGGATCGGGAACGATTGATGCCGGGTTTCCCATATTCCCGAGCCAGATTCCACCCATAGGAGAGAGAATTCCGGCAGTATCCTGCCTTCCTCCCACTTGAATTGATAAAGATCTGGATGGCTTTGAGGCGGATAATTCTCTCCCGGGTCGATCCTTGCTTGACCCGCGCTGGTGATGAAGAGTGGGCTGGAAAATAGTTCGTCACTGATCGGCAAGTATCGGATGAATTCCTTGGATTCTTGTCGCATATTTTGTGTTTGGAAGATTCGATTGCTGAACAGCCTTAGAATAAATCGACACTCACTGAAAATGCAATGCCGCAAAGTTTGGTGAATCAGATATAGACTTCGCTGGCTGAATCCATTTTATATGAGGGATGAGATTTCGTATGGAATCTGATTTTCCATTTCCCAAACCCACACCACAAACCTGATGAACCCTATTTTCGGCGTGATCTTTCACTGGCTCGGCGGCCTAGCGTCCGGCAGCTTTTATGTGCCTTACAAGGGCGTTAAGAAATGGTCGTGGGAGACCTACTGGCTGGTGGGTGGATTCTTTTCCTGGATCATTTGTCCACTATTGTTTGCCACTATCCTGACGAAGGATGTGTTTGGCGTGCTTGGTAGCCAATCTGCGACCACGTTGGGACTGACTTACATGTTCGGAGTGTTGTGGGGATTCGGCGGGCTGACCTTCGGGCTAGCGATGCGCTATCTGGGGATGTCATTGGGAATGGGTGTAGCGCTCGGGTATTGCGCGGCCTTCGGCACGTTG
>JANORE010000267.1:0-2284 GCA_031415155.1 Akkermansiaceae bacterium
GTTATCGCATTGACCGACGGTTTCCATGAGATCCATGGAAAGTTCTAACGAGGGCAGTTGCGTGCCAGTCCCGATGTGACGGGCGGCGATTTGATCTGCGGTGATTCCTAGGTAGTAATCCGAACTTTCGGTGCGCTTGGCGCGGGCGGCTGAAAGGAATGATGCGTTCGACGTGGCGTGCGTGCCAGGGTAGGCGGTTTGCAGTTCGAGGTTGGAAATGACGGTGAGGCGGTCCTTGAGTGCTTCGAGTGGCTCGAGAATGGGCGAGAGCTTGTCTAAATTACCCACGTCTGGTGGTGTCCATCGGTGAATATCTGCTCCCATCGGGATGAAAACGTAACCGAGGCGGCGGATCGGATTCGCTGGAGTGAGCGACATGGCGGTGGCGGCCGGGATCATTGCATCCAGCAATGGCAAGGCAAGTGTCGTGCCAATGCCGCGAAGGAAGGTTCGCCTAGGAATGGATTTACGTGAGAGGATCATGGCTGGGTTTTTCGATGGGTGAAAGGAACGCTACGAACGATCCCTATGATAATGTCTGTGAGCTGGTAATGATTCTTTTCCGCATTTCTTACGATGGTGCGGATGGCAGGCTGGTCATGGGGAGAACTTCCACGGCCTAAAGAATAGACCAGCATCTTTTCCGCGATGGTGCGAACGAAAAGCTCTGGCCGGGCAAGTAATCCTGCTTCGAGTTGATCGGGGCCGATGAGAACTTGTCCATCCGGCAAGCCGCCGTGGGCATTGACGATCCGTTCTTCATCCAAGTCACGCCAGCGACCTGTGGCGTCAAAGTTTTCCATGGCAAAGCCGACGGGGTCCATGAGGTCGTGACAGACGGCGCATGAGCGGTCCGCACGATGGGCGGCGAGGCGCTCTCGCATCGGGAGTTTCGCGGAAACGACGTTCTCATCCAGGGATGGGACGTCGGGCGGCGGCGGTGGCGTGGGAGTGCCGAGAATATTTCCGAGAATCCAATTTCCGCGAATCACAGGAGAGGTGCGGTTCGCATAAGAAGTGACGGCGAGAATACTGCCTTGCCGAAGCAATCCGCCGCGATGGGTGTCTGGCGTCAGCGTGACGCGGCGGAATTGACTGCCACGAATGCCGGGGATTTCGTAATGCTTGGCGAGGCGCTCGTTCAGGAATGTGTGATCGGCGCGGAGCAAATCGAGCGCACTGCGGTTTTCCTGAAGGATACTTTGGAAAAACAGTTCGGTCTCGCGGCGCAGGGCTTGGCGGAGATTGTCGTCGAAGTCAGGAAAAAGTCGGAGATCGGGGTGAAAGGAATTGAGATTACGAAGGTGCAGCCACTGGCCAGCGAAGTTCGTGACGAAGGCGCTCGAGCGTGAATCAGCAAGCAGGCGACGGGCTTGCCCTTCAAGAATATCGGGTTGGGTGAGCTTGCCGTCCTTCGCAAGATTTAGCAGTTCATCGTCTGGCAGACTACTCCACAAGAAGTATGAAAGCCTCGATGCAAGAGCGTAGTCATCAATCGGATAGATCGTGTCAGGTGCTACGCCCGCAGGATCTTTCTCGATGCGGAGGAAGAACCGTGGACTGGCAAGGATGCTGCTGAGACCTGCTTCCACGGCCGCATAGAAGTCGCCGGACTGTCGCGCTTCGCGAAAGAAAGCGAGCGGATTGACCAGGTCTTCATCAGTGGCGAGCCTGCGGTAGGCACGCTGGATGAGACGTGAGAATATTTCGTTAGCGCAGGGTTCCTCGTCAGCTTGGTCGGCAGGGAGGCGGTGGAAAATGAGCTTACGACTGGGTGCCTCCTCGGTGGTGGTGGATGTCTGATACGGACCCGTAATGGAAATTTGATAGATCGCCGGCGAGCGCCTCGGGTGGCGGTGCATGTTGAAATTCGTATCGTATGGAAGGCGTTTGGTTTCTTCGAGGGACTGAGGTTTTTCCACAAAAGTGACGGCGAGGCTCGCGGGGCCAGATGGAGCTTGAAAACGCGCCTTCAAATCGGCATCCGGCTCTTGGGACTTATTACGGCCACGAAAGGGTTTTACGGTGAAGCGTTTGAGCGGAATGTCATTAAGTAGAACGTCGAGATCATGCGAATCTCCAAGACCTTCGACCTCCTCGTTGCGGTCCCGGGTGAGGCGGATTTCGATTTCATATTCCCCAGCAACCGGAAATGGATGCTCCACCTGGGTGCCGCCGCGGGTTCCGGGAGTCAGACCTTCGTCATGGTTTTCTTGGCTCAAATCAGCAGGTATCCGGATGATCCGCCAGGCAGGAGTTGGTGGGGCGATGCCCAAGGCGAGCC
>JANORE010000268.1:0-3888 GCA_031415155.1 Akkermansiaceae bacterium
GAACATTTCGAATTGCTTCCGCGGGTCGCGGCCGGGTTTGGCGAGCTCGGCGACGATGTCTTTCAATGTCGGCAGGCCGACCTGGTCATCGACGTATTTGGTGAGATCGATCTTCTTGCGGGCGGCCTCGTTGCCTAGCAGTTCTTCTACCTTGCAGCCGGCTTCGGCGGCCATTTTCTCGACGAGTGGGTAGCGTTCCGGGTGGACGGCGGAGGAATCCAGCGGATGTTTGCCGCCGCGCACGCGGAGGAATCCGGCGGCTTGTTCGAAGGCTTTTTCTCCAAGACGCGGGACTTTTTTCAACTGCTCACGCGAGGTGAAAGCGCCGTTTTCATTGCGCCAGGCGACGATGTTTTCTGCGAGGGAAGTATTGAGTCCGGAGACGTAGGAAAGCAGTTGCTTGGAGGCAGTGTTGATTTCCACGCCCACGGCGTTCACGCAACTCACCACGGTGTCATCGAGGCTGGCTTTGAGCGCGCGTTGATCGACATCGTGTTGGTATTGGCCGACTCCGATGGCTTTGGCATCGATTTTCACCAGCTCGGCCAAGGGGTCCATCAGGCGCCGACCGATGCTAACAGCACCACGGACGGTGACGTCTTCGTTAGGGAATTCTTCCCGGGCGACATCCGAGGCAGAGTAGATGGAGGCTCCGCTTTCATTGACCATCACGACGGGAATGGAAGACGGGAGCTTGAGCTTTTTGATAAACGTTTCTGTCTCGCGACCCGCCGTGCCATTGCCGATGGCGATGGCCTCGATATCGTGTTTTTTGATCAGTGCCGTCACCTCCATCGCGGCTTCGTAGGCTTGGTTTTGCGAACCTGCGGTGGCGTGCAAGACCGTGTGATGCAGGAGCTTCCCCGAGCGATCGAGCACGACCGTTTTACAACCCGTGCGGAAACCGGGATCAATCGCTAACAGACGCTTCTCACCCAGCGGCGATGCCAGCAATAGTTCGCGAAAATTATCGGCGAAAACGGTGATCGCGGTCTCGTCCGCCCGTTTCTTCGCGAGCAGACGGGCTTCCGTTTCCATCGATGGCATCAGCAAACGCTTGCAGCCATCTTCCACGGCTTGAGCGACGTGATTTCCCGCCGGGCCAGTGGATTTCACCCAATCCGGGAACGCCGCAGAGGTGACCTTTTCTAGCGGGACTTCCACTCGCATGAGCAAGAAGCCCTCCTTCTCGCCACGGCGGATCGCGAGCATCCGGTGCGATGGAATCGAGGAAAAAGGTTCGCTCCACTCGAAGTAGTCACGGAATTTTTGCGCGTCGGCTTCCTCTTCTTTGCCATACATGATTTTCGAGGAAACGGTCGCGCCTTCTTCATAAATTTTCCGCACATAGCCGCGGAGAGTTGCATCATCAGCGACGCGCTCTGCAATGATGTCGCGTGCTCCGGCCAGAGCATCGGCAGCGGTGGGGACTTCTTTCTCCGCATCGATCCACTTGGCAGCTTCCTCTTCTGGATCGGCATGTTGGTTTTCGAAAATCCAATCGGCGAGCGGAGTCAAGCCACGCTCAATCGCCTTCGTCGCGCGAGTCTGCCGCTTCGGGCGGAAGGGCGCGAAAATGTCCTCGACCGTGGCCAGAGTGATGGCAGCTTCCAGTTTTTTCTTGAGCTCAGGAGTGAGCAGCGAGCGCTCTTCTAAGGATTTCAAGACGGCGGTGCGGCGCGAATCCAGTTCGGCAAGTTGCAGCATCCGATCACGGATCGTGGTAATCTGGACTTCATCCAGCGAGCCAGTTTGCTCTTTGCGGTAACGAGAAAGGAAAGGAACCGTGCCGCCCTCGGCGAGAAGCTTGGCAGTGGTGGTGACAGAGGACAGTGAGATGCCGGTTTCGCGGGCGATAGCTTCGAGGTGAGTCATGTGAGAGGCGACCTTGCAGTCTGCAATCCGCGCGGGCAAGAAATTGAAGCACTCAATTTCGCCTCAAATCCCCGGTATCATCTTCCAGTCGCGCAATACAGGCAGGAATGATCGCGATGGCGGCGAGTTTAAAGTTGGCAATTCCACTCGCCCGCCGCGAACCGACCCGGAGATTTAGCCTCGAAAAGATATTCGATTATGTCATCGCGGGACTTGCGGCTTCAAAAAACGCATCGACATCGCGAAGCTACGACCCGATCCACGATACAGAGTTCTTAGGTTGATGCGAATGACTGCTTGGGCTTGAAAGCCTAATTGGCTCCCGGTGGTGAGTCAGGCATTTTTTCGGCACCCTTTGAATCCCCTCCTATAAACTTAATATGATCACCCTGGACTCTCTCATAATCAAAATAGTCACGGTAGTTTTCTTCAGTGACGATCACGCCTTTGATTTTCAGGTTATCAAAAGTAAGATCACGAATAATACCCGTCCCCTTTGCCTTGATAATATTTTTGACCTTATCGCTAGCAATTGTGACATTTTTAAATGTTACGTTGGCAAGTTCTCCACCATCCTGAAGCTGTAAATTGATCATTGGCTTGGTGTTGTTCGTGTCGTAGATGTTGATGTTTTGGAATGTGACCTTTTTCGTATGTTTATTGTTGGTGTTTTTTGGCATCTCGATCGCGCCACTATCCGACCAGGAGGTATTTCTTCTAAAAACAATGTCAATATTCTCAACGGTGAAAGGCTGCCAAGCATCTTTTAAAGCATCCATCCTAAGGCAGGCACCATGTGCATCCGACCATAGAACATTGTTTTTCAAAGTGATACCCTTGGGATAAAATCCGTCATCCTGGACGCGGTAGAAACACTTTTCCACAATGCTACTGTCATTGATGCCAGCGCCATCTGAATTGGTTCGGAAGCCGATAATCTTCAGATGTTTCACCCGGTTCGCCTGGTTCATTTCCCTTTTTGCCGTAAACAGGCTCAGCGCATGATTTGCTGGATTTAGGATCACAATACCCTCAACTCTCGTTTTCAGGCATTGGCTGAACTCGATCGTGTTTTTCTTGTAGCTGATACGCTGCTGTTCCTTGTATTTTGCTGAAGGGCCATCCGAGTCATCGCCGTTTTTTCCATCTTTGTCAGATTTCATAACGGTCTCGCTACCTTCGGCGTAATTGTAGGGGCCGGACGGCCCCGGAACATTCACTTTTTCCATTTCCCAATGATTCAAGTTGTTTCCTGTAATGGTCCCGTGGCCATAGAACTCAATCCCAATCGCGTCACCTAGTTTACCGTCCAAGGTGTTGTCATCCTTGTTGTTAAACGTGCTGTAAACGACTGCGTCTCCAGGGATATAAAATTTCTGATTGGCGTGAATTTTGAAGTTACTGCCGAGTTTATGGACTCCTTTTCGAAACCAATAAGTGACAGGCTCTGAAGTTGGGGTGGGTTTCTTACCTGGCAGGACATCTATGAAAGTTCCTGATTCTGGTGGATCAATCACATCTGTGGCATGAATCGAAATCGGGTGCGTGGGTGTTTGCTCGCTGACTTTGTTCATGAGCTGGCCATCCACATCAACCACGACATTGCTCGATTCTGTCATCGTGAACTCCAATACGGTGCGGTCTTGATTGAGTTTGAAATATGAGCCGTCACTTTGCCTCTTCAGATAGCGCTTGGGATACACGTCCGTCATTGAACCAAACGCGGATTTATCATTTTTTCTCACTTCCACGAGAACGGCACCAGTTGTCTGGAAATTCACATAACTATGAGAGCATTTCCAATTATTTTTGTAGTATCTTTGGTTTTCACTATGGTGATTCTGGCTATCGTTGTATTCATCTTTAAGTTGCATGCAAAACACGTACGGATGAAGAGGCTTGGCATCGCTTGAATCATCTTTTTTGACGATTACTTCATACGGGCTTTTTTTGAAGTGTTCTTTATATTTACCATTTGCTGGATCTTCTGTGAAATCATCATCATTATAAAAT
>JANORE010000269.1:0-5254 GCA_031415155.1 Akkermansiaceae bacterium
CACTGCCGGTTCCTCATTGTGTCTCAGCGCGGCCACTACGGGCGGCGCGGGCAATGCGATCGGCTTGATCTGCTGCATCGTGATTTTCTGGCCGTCCCGGAAATAGGTTTTTGAGGATAAAATATCCTTCGCTGGCACGACGAATCCCGGAAGTTTCAGCTCTGGAGAAGGGCTCCCATCGGGGATTTCCCCGATGACATGGGCCGTGGTAATCGGAGCGGACTGCTCCGCGAAACTCATCGAGCTGCAGCTCAAAGCAGTTATGATAAAGAGAAATTTATTTTTCATTAGGAATCAAATAAGCCTCATTAAAACCATGGATATGTCAAACTTATCGTGAAATTTTGATGACTATTGTAATGAAGCTGAAATGGAAAGCCCTTGTTAAAAGGTTCGTGATTGGACGATTCCGAAAAGTTACGGACCTGTTTTGCTGCCGAATTAAGGCGGCTACGTGTAGCTGCGCGAATGAGTCAAGAGGATCTGGCGGCAAGCGCAGGACTGGAACAAAGCTATATTTCCCTTTTGGAGCGTGGAGTTCGTAGTCCGGGATTGGATGTATTCATGAGGCTTTCTCGAGCTTTATCGATAAAGTCAACTACGTTTTTGACTCGGGTTGAGAAAGCTTGCATTGGGATGGAATCTTAAATTTCACCCTTCTGTGCAGTATTGCACGTCTCATTTATCCTTTGGTTTATGAGGCTACTGGTCTCGATTTTCCAGAGCCCCAAAGCCGTTTGTCTCAGCTTGAATAGTTCTCGGCTCAGAACAAAGTAGCGAGCATATCAGGTGCCATCTTGCTGATCACGAAGCATACATTCCCTTGATTTTCCCAGCGGGCATATCCCCATTTTCCTTCTTGGGAAAGAATCGGTTTTTCCACCGATGGGAGGTCTCCCATCACGTCCTCGCGACGGAAAATTAGCAG
This sequence comes from Akkermansiaceae bacterium, assembly GCA_031415155.1. GTDB lineage: Bacteria > Verrucomicrobiota > Verrucomicrobiia > Verrucomicrobiales > Akkermansiaceae > Luteolibacter. Next base: position 929 of record JANORE010000269.1, read on the forward strand.
ATGGATGACACCATCGTCCGCCGCTTCAAAACAAATGAGGGAACCTCGCTTGCCACCAATGACGAGTTCTCGGCAGCCGAAACTTTTCAACTTTTGCAAGCCGGGTGGCATCGTCGTCGGGGATGGTAATCCCTGTTGCTGCAAGTGATGAATGAGGGTGGCTTGAACCTCACTTTCTTCGTCTAACCGAAAAAATGGTGATTGATAAGCTTTACGAAAGCCGACTTGGAGTGCTTCCACGGGCAATGCGGGTGCATTTGCCACCTCCTTCGGCCTCATCGGGTCCATGATGAAAAACGCCAGCGTGATGCCCGCCGCTGCGGCTAGGGGGATGAGCCAGCGTCTGAAGATCGAGAACTTTCTCGGTGCCTCTTGAGCCGTGCGCTTCATCGCCATAATTACTTCATTTCTCAAGGAATCGGGGGCCTTGATCGAAGCGAGAGCAAGAACCCAATCTCGATCATCCAAGGCATCTACTCGGTGGAAATCGCCACGCTCTGCCGCGAGACACGACAGAATATCTTCGCGTAAATCAGCAGGTAAAGTCACGGAATTCAGCGCATCAGAAAACCCCGCGTCGAATGCCCGCTCGCTGGCTAGCCATTCACCCAGCTCACGATTTTCAACCGCCAACTTAAGTGCCGCAGCGAAATCTGGATCATTTGCGTCCGCACCGTCTGGCCGGAAACTACGCAGAATGAAGCGTGCCGTTTCATTATCCATGGCGATTTTCTTGTTCTAACTTATTAAGATGGAGGATATTTTTCGGGGCGCTTGATGGCTCGGAAATCATTCGCCGTCTGAGCATTTCTTTGCCGCGAGAAAGTCGTGACATCACCGTGCCGATTGGAACATCCAGAATCTCCGCGATTTCCTTATAGCTGTGCTGCTGAAGATAAAAAAGCGCCACCGGAGCACGATAGGTTTCATCAAGTCCGCCGAGTAATTCCATCGCTCGTTGGGCGTCCATTTGCCGCTCCGCATCTTCTTGGGGCGGAGAAATTGCCCCGGCAGTCGCCTCATCGAGTGGTTCGTCAGAAAATTTAGACGCTCGTCTGCGTTGGCGGAGAAACTCGCGGTGCAGTGTGGTGAAAAGCCAGGTTTTCGCCTTCGAGCGATCCCGCAATTGATCGTTTTTCGCGGCCCAGATGCAGAATGTTTCCTGGACCAGGTCCGATGCGCGATCCGTATTGCGAGTCAGCGACATACCGAAGCGAAACAACGCTTGGTAATGGGCATCCACTAACTCGGTAAACTCACTCATGATCCTTCGTGGGATGACTTGAGGCAGATTCTATTCCATAAATTTCAAACAACTTTCCAAGTCACTTCCTTGGCCTCTTTCCACAAATCTTCCAAGCCATAATACTCTCGCAGTTCATCGTGCATGATGTGGACCATCACATCGATGTAGTCCAAGACGACCCAGCGGGTATCCGCTTTTCCCTCTGACATCGTCGGCTTGACGCCATGCAAATCTTCCACGGTACCAGCGACATCACGTAAAATCGCACGCAACTGTGGCATCGAAGAGCCAGAGCAGACGATCATGTAGTCCGTTAGATTTGAAACTCCGCGCATGTCCCACACACGAATATTTTCCGCTTTGATTTCATCGGCCGCATTTGCGCAAGCCAGAGCTAGTTCTTCACCTTGTATCGCCATAAATTTTTCCCCTCGCAGGACAGTCGTTGTAAATCTTCATTTCCCTTCACACCACCTCAAAATGAATCTCCATCTCAGGAACTCGGATCCTCATGGGACTCCTTCAAGGATTAGGGAGAAGTTTTTGATGGAACCACTGCCTTACCCGTCAAAATCTTGGCGGCGGCCTTGGCCATTTCTCCAGCACCCTTGGTATTTGGATGGACCTTGTCTGGTAGCAGCTCTGGCTTGTCCGCGAGGGCAGCATGCATGTCGATCACACCGAGCTTCATGTCTTTGGCGAGTTGATCGATCCGCTTGATTTCTTCGAGCACGTTGGTTTCGTTAATTCCAAAATTCCCAGGAACAGGTGCGGGACAAGGTCGGCAAACATAGATCCGCGGTTTGCTCGCTAGATCGCGAAATGATTGCACCAAGGCCGTATAGTCCGCCACAAAATCGGCCTCAAATTCCCAATTCTGAGCCTTGGTGTCATTCGTGCCTAACATGATGATGACGACGTCTGGTTTGGATTTCAGTGCTTTTTGATAAGCCGCCTCCTTCCAATATGGATTGTCGCCTTTTTTGAGAAGTGTGCGGCCACTGACACCGAAGTTTTCAACCTTCCACTCATGACCCAGCAACGTTTGAAGTTGGGCAGGATAGGAAAATCCCTGCTCCGCACCGGAGCCTCGGGTGATGCTGTCACCGATGCACGCGACGCGGACTGGAGCTTGATAATCCGTGGGCTTGATGGGAGCCATCGGATCCGCAGCGAGCACATTCATGGCAAATAACGCGGCAAACAAGAGGATGTATCTTTTCATGAGTGATAAAAGACACTATCTCAGAATTTAAGCGACCTCGGTCAATTCTAAATTTTTTGGGATTCATGCGTCCACACGGCAAGTTTTCTCCTTCTTCCGGCTTGCTTACGGGGAAATCCAGGCGTTGGCTGATCACGCAATGATTGAAACTTTCGTGCGAGTCGTGACCTGCCCGGCGCGGCTCAATGGCATGTCACCCGTGGATGTGGCGGCGAAGTTACGGCATTTGAACGGGCTGGTTTTCTTCGATACCGCAGGAAATTTCCCTTCTGGCGTGTCTCGCCCGATCTCAGTCATCGCTGCCAATCCCACGCGTATTCTGAGAGGTAGCATCCATCAAGCCGCCGATTTAATGGCTCTCCGCGCCGCGCTTGCCGCCGGGCCCAAGATCGGTGGCGACCACGGTTTTCCATGCGGTGGGCTGGCTGGCTGGGTGGATTACGAGGGAAACTTCGTTTTTGGCGATTATCCGGAGATGCTGGTTTACAGCCATCGAGATCAAGCATGGTGCGAGATCGGTAGTCTTTCCGAGCAACTTCAGGACAGTCACCGCTGCGCGGAAATTTCCCCGTTCACGGCGCTCACCAGTCGCCATGATTTCCTGGATCAAGTCACGCGCATCAAGGAATGGATCGCGGCGGGCGACATCTATCAGGTCAATCTTTCGCAAGCCTTCGTCGCCGAAATCACGGGCGAACTTTTCTCGCTTTATGAAACCCTGCGCGAAGCATCGCCTGCGCCGATGGCGGCCTACCTCGCGCTGGATGGCCGGGAAATCCTGAGTTCGTCGCCTGAGATGTTCTTGAAAATTTCTGGTCGCGGCATTGAGACGCGCCCTATCAAAGGCACGCGTCCGCGTTTTTCCGATCCCGATGAAGACCGCCGTTCCGCTTACGAGCTGCAAACTTCTAGTAAAGAAGTCGCCGAGCTGGTGATGATTACGGATCTGCTTCGCAACGATCTCGGCCAAGTCTGCGAGTATGGCAGCGTGGAGGTCACGGAGATGCTCCAGCTAGAAACACTCGCCCAAGTCCACCATCTCGTTTCCACCGTCATCGGCACGCTGCGTCCAGAAGTCGATGCGATCGGCGCGATGACCGCTTGCTTTCCTGGCGGCAGTATCACGGGCGCACCGAAAAAACGCGCCATGGAAATCATCCATCAGCTCGAGCAAGCTCCGCGCGGCATCTATTGCGGTGCCATCGGCTGGCTCGGCTACAATGGTGAGAGTTCCTTGAACATCGCCATCCGCACCCTCGTCCGCACCGGAAATCAGCTAGTCTACCAAGTCGGCGCGGGCATCGTCGCTGACTCCATTCCAGAAAAAGAATACGAGGAAACTCTACACAAGGCCGCCGGCATCCGCCTCGCCATTGAGCGCTGGAGTATTCGGCTTTGACGCGGAGCGATCACCAAGCCACGTTGCGCCCGCCATGGCTTTTGCCGATGTTTTTCCAGACCTTTTGAAGCGCCCCACTCCCTTGATGAGGCGCTTCCAGCAAATGATTTCCGAAGAAACCGGCGGTCCGCTCGAAGCACTTGCACGCCGCAGCCAGCAAACGACGCGGCAGCATTTCGGGAAAACCATGCGCCTCTTCGCCCCACTCTACGTCTCGAACGAGTGCGTCAATAATTGCAAATACTGCGGCTTTTCCCGCGATGCCGCCATTTTCCGCACCACGCTCACCGTCGCCCAAGTCGTCACTGAGGCACGCCATCTTCACGGTCTCGGTTTTCGAAATATTCTCCTCGTCGCCGGGGAACACCCGAAGTTCGTCTCCGATGGCTACCTCCAAGAATGCCTTGATGCGCTCAAGCCATTTATCCCCACGCTCGCCCTCGAAGTCGGCCCGAT
>JANORE010000270.1:0-8006 GCA_031415155.1 Akkermansiaceae bacterium
ATTTCGAGCGATGGCGCGATTTCTCCGATCGCGACGGAGATGCCGCCAGCGCCGAAGTCGTTACAAATTTTGATTTTGCGCGTCAGCTCCGGGTTACGGAAAAGCCGCTGGATTTTACGCTCGGTGGGAGCATCGCCTTTCTGGACTTCTGCGGAGTTTTCGAGTGCCGTATCGGTGTGCTCCTTGGAGGAGCCAGTTGCGCCACCGACTCCATCGCGGCCCGTGCGACCTCCGATGAGGAGGATCACATCGCCGGGAGTTGGGCTGCCACGGAAGACGTGAGAGCGGGGGACGGCGGAGACGACGGCACCGATTTCTAGGCGTTTCGCGACGTATCCTGAGTGGTAAATTTCTGCGACTTGGCCAGTGGCAAGGCCGATTTGATTGCCGTATGAGGAGTAACCTTTGGCGGCGACTTGGCAGATTTTTTTCTGAGGGAGCTTGCCAGGAAGAGTTTCGGAAAATGGCGTGCGTGGATCGCCAGCACCGGTGACACGCATGGCCTGATAGACGTAGGAGCGGCCAGATAGAGGATCGCGGATGCAGCCGCCGAGGCAGGTGGCTGCGCCGCCGAACGGCTCGATCTCAGTCGGGTGGTTGTGAGTTTCGTTTTTGAACATCACCAGCCACTCTTCGGTGGAAGTTGAGAGTTGAGAGTCGAGAGTTGAGAGTTTGGAGATCGCTACCGGGACGACGATGGAGGCGGCGTTGACTTCCTCGGAGACTTCGAGGTTGTCGAGCTCACCCGATTTTTTGAGTTCACGCATCCCGATGAGGGCGATGTCCATCAGGGTGACGGGCTTGTCTTCGCGTCCGAGATTTTTGCGGGTGGCGAGGTAAGTTTCCCAAGCACGTTGGACGGGCGCGGTGTGATCGCCGAAGGTGACTTCGTTGATTTTGGTGAGAAACGTGGTGTGACGGCAGTGGTCGGACCAGTAGGTGTCGAGCATCCGGATTTCCGTGATGCTGGGGTCGCGTTTTTCTTGGTCGTGGAAGTAGGTTTGGCAGAAGGCGACGTCTTCAGCAGACATGGCGAGGCCGAGGTCTGCACGGAGAGTGGTCGGGTTTTCGGTGATGAAATTGGTAAGAATCGCCACATCCGGCGGAGATGAAATTTCGCGTTGCCGGGTGATGGTTGCCACCGGGATTTCATGGGAGTCCACGGCATTGATGACGTAGGACTTGACGCTTTGGATTTCCACAGGAGTGAGATTTCCAGCGAGGATGATGACTTTCGCGGAGGCGACGACTGGGCGCTCCTTGCCGGTGAGAATCTGGATGCACTGGGCGGCGGAGTCGGCGCGTTGGTCGAACTGACCGGGGAGAAACTCCACAGCGAAGGCGGTTTCATTTCCCGCGAGGTCGAGGGTTTCCGAAATGGAATCCACCTGTGGCTCGGACAGAATCAGACGGGCGGCGGAGTTAAATTCCTCCGGGCTAAGTCCACCGATGTCGTAGCGCTGGGCGATTCTTAGTCCGCTGAGTCCGGGTAAAAGGAGCGACTCGCGGAGGTCGTGCAGCAGGTGACTGGCCTCGGCAGTGTGGGCAGCTTTTTTTTCGACGAAAATACGATTCATGGGCGAGTGCGGATGCTAGGACACCGCACCATGAGAGCAAGCGGAATGGCGAGATTTACGAATCTACGCGTTGCAGTTCCTCAATATCGGCCAGATCTTGGAGTCGGCCTGCGGCTTGCTTGGCACGGATGAGGTCCGCTTTTCCGAGGTAGTAGATGGGGAAATCTTGCTCATCAGACACGACATGATTCGACCAAGATGAGTCGAAGTCTATGCCGGGAATGGTGGTTAGGAAATCGATTTCACATGGAGCCACACCAAGACTGAATTGAGTTCCCGGAGTTGCGAAATCTTCTCGGGTAACACCAGTCATTGGGATTCCAAAAATGCGAAAAGCTCTCATGAGTTTAACGGCATTTTCAGCACATGGCTTAAGCCAAATATCGATATCTTTGGTATATCTGGGCTGCGAATGGTGAATTACCGCATAGCCGCCGACGACCAAGTAGCACACATTACACTCGTGTAAAATTCGTAATAGATCTTTGAAGTCTGAGTTCATCGGGGTGCAATCCTTTCATTCCAATCCAGTAATCAGTGACAAGTTCCCACGCCGCTTTGCGACGATCGGCGCCTTTGAGCGCTTGCCAGTCTTTGATTTGCTGGCAACGCAGTTCCTCCAGTGACTCGAATTTACGAATGGTCCAATGAGAGCGGTCTTTCGTGGGTGGGTTCACGGTGATTTCCATAACAAAAGTTAAAGTAAGCGACAAGATTCAGTTTCCAGCCAACGGCAGAGAATATAAGCGGAAAATCGGATGATGATCCTCAAATCTCAATCTCCCCTTCGAAAACAAAATCAGCCGGACCCGTGAGTGTGACATTTTTGAAAGCTTGTTCGCCATTTTTTTCAAAGCCGATTTCCAAGGTTTCGCCGCCTTCGACATCGACTTTAATCGGGCTAGGAGCGCCTGTAAGAAGGTGATGAATCAATGCTGAGGCGACCATTCCGGTGCCGCAAGCGAGGGTCTCGTCTTCCACGCCGCGCTCAAAGGTGCGGATGGAAATGTGGTCCGGCGCGAGGACGGCGACGAAGTTGGCATTGGTGCCAGCAGGAGCGAAAGCAGGATGGTTGCGGATGGCACCACCGTGGGTGAAGACATCAAACTCGTCGAGGATTGCAGCACTTTCCAGAAAGGTCACGACATGCGGAACACCCGTATTTACGAAATGCAATGGAGCCACGATTCCCTCAATTTTAGCGGCGGTGTCGAGCTTGAGATCTGTCGGGTCAGACATGGCGATGCGGACATCGTCGCCGATCATTTCCGCAGCAAGTGTGCCGACGATGGTTTCGAAGGTGACACGTTTGAGGACAATTTCTCCAAGATGCGCGGTGAAGCGGCCGAAGCAGCGTGCGCCATTGCCGCACATCTCGGCTTCGCCGCCGTCTGCGTTATAATAGCGAAATCGGAAATCTGCGCCCTTTTGGGCAGGTTCTACGGCGAGTAAACCATCGGCACCGATGCCACGATTCCGATCACACAGAGCGGCGATCGTATCTTCGTCAAGGTCGGCAGTGAGGTCGCGGTTATCAATAATGATGAAGTCATTACCGGCACCGTTCATTTTAAAAAATTGGAGTAACATGATGGATGAGTAGAAAGATGAGAGGATGGTAACGATGAAATAGGGCGAGTCAACAAGCGACGTCTCCCGCGAAGGTGGTCACTCGGTCAGAGATTCACAATCCCATTTATCGGGTTAATGGGTCTCTCTGGAACGGTAGTTTTCCTCATCCATGCTTGCCATCATTGCGTGGCTCATGGATCTTCCGCCCGTCGTGCCTTCAGAGCGTAAGCCATTTTGGCTCATTCCTAACATGTTGAGTCTTGATGCTCCGCTTGTGGCGATGTCTTGGCTCTATGTTTTCGCAAAGACTTGGGGGGTGCAATACCTGCCATGGGCGGCTTATGTCTCGCTAGGTCTTGTCGTATGGCTGATTTATGCATCCGACCGCCTTCTCGATGTTTCCATTCGAAATGGAGAAGCAGAACAATTGGCCGTGCGGCATCAGTTTCACCGCAAGCATAAGCGTAAGTTCTATATCTTGATACCACTCGCTGGACTGATTGCATTAATCATAGTTGTCAAAGGGTTACAAAGCACGATTTATAGCTATGCCTTCATTGGAGGTCTGATGGTGGCTGGCTTTTTCGTAGTATCCATTTTTTCCACGAAAGGACCGGATGAATTACCTTATGCGAAAAATATCATTGCCGGAGTTTGCTTTGCTTATGGCACCACGATGCTTGCCTTTGCCTATACTAGCTTCGAAATGAAAGAGTTATTGCACTCAAGCGAACTTATTTGTTTTTCCGTTTTATGCATTCTTAATATATCAGCGATCGACTTGTGGGAGCATGCCTATTCATCTTCCGATCTTGAAGTGAAAGCATCCGATGAACTATCGCTGACCTTGCCTCTAACGCTACTTGGTGCAGCGTCTTTAATATTTGCGGTAAAAGATGATGGACTGACCACTCGACCGTTTTTTTATGCCATCCTAACAGGAGCCGCGCTTCTGCAAATTCTCAATCGGACACGCCAGCGGTTTTCGATGGAAGCCCTGCGTGTTCTAGCAGATGTGGCTTTAATCGTCCCAATCTTTGTATTTTTGGTGTCTTCACGGGCATGATCACCGACTGCGCCAGCCACTGGGTGATGCGTTGGTGGCGGTCCTCCCTACCCATCGCTAACACATCATGAGGCGATAGGTGAAATCATTGATTCACTCGAAATTTTCATTGCTGTTCAAGATGCCAAGATGTGGGAATTTTGAGCAGTCATGGGATTCAGATACTGCAAGGTCGGGATGATTTCGTCTAACTCCTCCACCACGATGAATTCCCCATCGTGACACCAATGACTGAGCATTTCGATGAGTGGCTTCCAGAAAAATTGGCCATCGGCATCCTTACGATTAAAAATGATCACGGATTTTCCGACCATCAATGGGTGGTTCTGATGCTTGAGAATCATGAGTGCGAGCATTTCCTGCACCGTCCCAGAACCGCCTGGAAAAATGACAAAAGCATCGGAGTGTTCAATCATGACTCTCATCCGAGTATAAATATCGGGGCGCAGCCAGAAGCTCGAAAGCCCTTCAGGAAGCCCCTCCATCTCGATGATGTGAGGAACATTCGAGCCACCGGTCCATCCTCCCGCCTCCACCGCACCTCGCACGACTTCGCCCATGATGCCGGAATTTCCAGCGCCAGATACGCAACCTAACTGGTGATTGGCGAGCTGCCTTCCAAATTCATACCCATCGCGTAAATAAGCGGGATCTTGGATCGAGGCGGAACAAAAAACACAAACATTACCGACGTAATTTGCAGGCAATGGAGTCTCGAATGACTTGATCGGTCCCGTTTCTCCTTCCTCGACCGCAGCCCGATTAACGCACTGTCCACGAGCAGCTTCTAGAATATCCACCACCAAGTCGGGTGAATCTGCCATCAACAAATAATCCCGGTGATTTTGCTTCACAGTCCCAAGACGATTCAAGTGCGTGAGCAGCGCGAATAAACGATCCCATGAACCATCGGAATTGAGCAGAATCGTGGGTTTACACGATAAATTTTCATCCAATGTCTGATAGCCGACAAAGATCGAAATCGCTTTGAACAAATCCTCAAGCGTGGCTCCTGGGGTGAAGACGAAGGCATTCGCTTGGATGATTTTCCGCTCGATATTCGAGAGAGAAATCCGTTGATCTCCATTCGAGTTATAGATGTCCCATCCTTTACTAAATAGAGTGTAGAGCAGGCGGGCGCGGACTTCACGGTTGGGATCTTTTTCACCACGAATAGTTCCAGAAAGGCTAACTTTGGGCATAATTTAAAGAAGTAGAGAAATCAGATTCATCGGTAACACTGATCTGCCATATTTAACGGTCTGCAGCGTGGATATCCAAAATTTTCACATGCCGATCCGCATCATCAATCCAATACATCAGAGCAAAATCCCCAATGATGGCGACGTGTAAAAGTCGTCCGGTATCGTCATAATCAGTAGCATCGGAGCATTCGAACGGATCTTTACCTATGGAGGAGAAAGACGAGCGTATTTCATTTCTAAATCTGGCAGGAAGCCGTTCCACGAACTCCACCACATCCATCGAAATTAGAAGCCTGTAATCCATTCTCAGGAGGCCAGCCGCTGGTCGTATTCTTCGAGTGAAAGCCAATTTTCCGGATCAATATCGTCGATTTTTTTTGCAATCATTGAGCGATATTCGGCTAAATCTCGATGCCTTAATGACATAAGGTATGCGGCCAATTGGCGGCGCTCTACCAATGGAAGGCTATCGATCTTGCTTTTGATCTCTTGGACACTCACAGCTGAAAACTAACGTAATTACTTATTTTTGCAATTATCTTCTTTGCCATAGCAGCAAGATACATGTCCTAGCACCTAACAATGATTAGGAATTCTTACGAGGATTGAATTTTTAAGAAAAGTAATAAGTCATCCGGATGATCAGCCATTCGCTCTGCGCCAGCTACCTTTAATTTCTCGCGCTCATGAAATCCCCAGGTGACGGCGATGATTTCCATAGCGGCGGCGTTTGCCGTTTCGATATCCATGGTGGAATCACCGATGATGGTGCAGTTCTCAGGGCTGAGACCGAGGAGATGAGAAATTTCAAGTGCCCCGGTGGGATCCGGTTTATGAGGGATGCCGGGGCGCTGCCCTAAAACTACGGCGAAGTGGATATTTGGAAAAATCTGCGCGACGATGGCGGTGGTGAATGGATGTGGTTTGTTAGAAAGCACCGCCAGTGGAAAGCCTTGCTTCTGTAAGCTGCCTAGCAGCTCGGCGATTCCATCGTAGGCGACAGTGCCTTGCGACCAAGTCTGCTCGTAGTGTTGCTTGAACGCCTGCTCGACGGTATCGATCCGTGCGTCACTGGCATCCACAGGAACTCCGCGCTGGATCAAGACTCGCGCGCCATTACCGATGAATCCCCTCACCGCTTCGAGCGAGTGAGTAGGCAAGTCCGACGAACTCAGCGCATGGTTCAATGATGCTGCGATTCCTTGCAGCGAATCTACCAAGGTTCCATCGAGATCAAAAATGAGGCCGTGTTTCACGCCGGAAAGCTGACTGGATCGAGGCGGGTGGGAAAGCGCTTAAAATCCGATTAAACTCACCAATTCCGTGTCGCTGAAATCATCCAAGTGGTCCACAGCGGCGATCAAAGTTTCGGTTTCTGCGATTTCTTGGATTTCTTCAGCTTGGGCCGAGTCTAGTAACGCAGCTTGCGAACTCATCTCGGTAGACGGGCCAGTCAAGGAAACCAACGCGAGGGCCAAGGCCGCTGTGGCTGCCGCAAATCCGGCGAGAGGCGCGGGCGAAAGTAAGCGCTGCCACCAAGATTTTTCTGAAACATCGAGACGCGCCGCACGCACCACATCATCGGTAAATCGGGCACTGCTGGTCACTGAAGATGCTTGGTCGAGTAGTTTCCAGACCGCATCATTTTCCCAAGAGTCATCGGTGTCTGGTAAATTACGTTTCATGATTGAGAGAGGTTGAACATGAGTGAAAACAGAGGCGAGGGTGAAAAGTTGCAAAGTTTTTCAAACACCACGGCGATCACCCCATAGGCGAATGTGAAGTCGGTCAGAAAACCGGAAGCCTTGATCGCGACAAACCTCGGCGAGCCATGCAGAATGACGATCGAGCTCGGCAGATGTCCGGCCTTCCGGCATGAGTAAAACACGTTGCCGGGAAATCCCGTGCGCCGTGCATAGCATTTCAATTTCCACCAAATCCACAGGCTCTGCGACGACAAATTTAAACCAAGCCTTCGGGGATTGGGCGAAAAATCCCAGCGCTTCTTGATTGATTCTCTGCGACTCAGGCATCGCGGCATTCGAGAGCTTCGGAGAGACATTGAACTGATCGACCGATTGATGAAATCCCGCCGAAGGAATGCGTGTGCCGTTCGTTTCCACCTCAAATTCATGTTCCGGCTGCTGCTCGCGGATGCACTCGATCATTTCCTGAAACGCATTCTCTTGCAGCAGTGGCTCACCACCAGTGATCACCGTGCGCGGACAGCGATAGGCCAAAACTCGCTGCGCCGCCTCCGCCGGAGCCATTTCATAAGTCACATCTGACTTGCGATGCTTGACATATCCGGGAACCGAATCCTTCTCATGTGGCCATGGCGTGCCTTCGAAATTCCATGTGTGATCCGTGTCGCACCAGATGCAATGGAGATTGCAGCGCGAAGCTCGGATGAAGACCGCAGGCATACCGACGCTCACCCCTTCACCTTGGATGGTGTGGAAAATTTCAGGACCGTCGCCGAGTTTCGCAAGTTGCATGGACGCCACAGAGCAAACACGGATGAACGCGGATGGACATTGAATTTTTTCCAGTTTATTTCATCGCGCATGAGCATCATCACGGGTC
>JANORE010000271.1:0-6035 GCA_031415155.1 Akkermansiaceae bacterium
AGTTGGCTTCAGATAGTAGTTTCTTCATTTTCATGTTCTGGTATTCCTACAAGGGACTTAAACCCCATTTACAACGTACCCATGCTGGGCACACACAAGACGTCACTCCTAACGCCTGACCCGCCTCCAGTTCCAGCCGTCATGACCGCTACAACCTCAACCCCGTATTCCATCCTCGCCCCCGGTCAGGCGTAGGAGGACTCGACGTTCTGCAAAGAAATGAAGACCGATATTGCAACACACGTAAGTCATTATTTCGAAAGGGATTATGGGGCGTTTCTCAATATTTGCGATCTAGGCACGGACGAGATGAGACGCATCATCGACACCGAGCGCAATGCGGAAACTGGATTCAATAGGTTCTCTTACGGGCAAGATTTCTTTGATTTTCGGAAGCTGGCAGATGATTTGCTCCTGACGCTCTACTCAGAGAAGTTCGAGAGGCCGCCAGAAAGACGCCCATTCTATTCAGTGCTGGGCGATTCTGACGTAGTCGGAGGGCTATACCGCGACCCATACAAAGTAAGAATCCCCATAGAGGAACTAGAACCTCATGAGGTCACCTTTATGTGCCCTGATCACTTTCATCTTGTCGGCCTTAGCAAGATAGACGTGAAGCAGTTCTTTGGGATGCAAGCACCTGACGGCTGGGATGAAGAGTCGCATCCATATTTTGGCAAGCTTCTAACATACGCCGAGCTTGTGGAGATATTTTGCGAACTAAAACTCTATATTTATCTAGAGGACAGAATAAAACGAAACGACTGGTATAGATACATTGAAGCCCAAATCTGGGCAGATCCAGAAGATCTAAGATCAAGGTTCTCTGATTGGGTCGAAGTTCATCCGGAGCCTTGGTCATCTAATACGGTGACTCACCTCCAAAACTACAAACAAAAAGCAGAATCGGGTCCCCGCGACTGACTCAGAGAGCCAGCCACGGGTCCCACACCACCGTGCGTACGGGTCCGTACACGGCGGTTCCACTCGGACGCGGGACTAGCCCGCGTGAGGAAACTGGCCGAAGCGCACGCCTGAACGCCCACATACGTCCCATCATCGCGACTCTCGGTTCCACCTCGCAGTCTGGCGTTGTCGGCTGGGGCGTCTGCTTCGCGGTTAGAACATTCCCATTCGGTTCAGCCCTTCGCTGGGTGAGTCCTCCGGCAACTTTGCTGTGCAACTTCGGACTCCGGCTCATTTCCTCAACTACTATGGCCTCTGCTGACTTCTCGCCGTCTTGCGATGGGGAGATTTGAGGGATTATTAGAAAAGGCAGTCAGTTCCTCCATTTCCGCTGCGCTACCATTACCTAGGTAATTGCACGTTGCTCCTCCGCACATGATGAGGATTTCTTTCGCCTCGGGGTAAAGTCATTCGCCCATTTCCTCCCACCAACGTCCGATGCTGTGCACGGCAAACTGCCAGTTTCGGTCGGGATGTTGAAATTTGAGGTTGCCAAGACGCTCATAGGTACACAAGTTTTGCCTGTTGGAATGACACAAAGATAATTTGCGTCAGCTTTCCAAATCATTTCAGGATTAACGCCTGCTTGCCCTGCCGAGCATCTGAAAATTTTTTTAGATCAAAAATCGGCAGGCACTAGGATCGTTCTTTCCTACCACGTTCTGTAGCTTTGTGAGTGCCCCACTCACATTTCTACCTCTGACGAACTACACCAACGCCTATTTCAACTACCCATGACCGATGAAATACTCGGCAGGCTCATTTCTTGAGCCACTAAAGTGCCCCGCACGACTACATTTTCTAACCGATTCCGGATGAGTAAAAATACCAACGAGGACATAAAGTCCAAAATTCTACCAAGCACCACGGCTGATAAGCCTACCGCCAAGAAGCCAGCAGCTAAAAAAATAGCAAAATCTGACATCTTGGAGAGTGCCGAACCTATTGCCAAAAAAGTTCCTCTGACGAAAATTGCAGCCAAAAAAACGGCAGCGAAAAAAGTAACCTCTAAGAGGGCTACTAAAAAAACGGCTAAAAATGCTGCCGAACCCGACCTTTTTACTCAGCCGATTTCCATACCGGAAGCGACTCCGATTCCAAGCGCACCAAAAACGACTCGGGAAAAAAAGCAATCTCCCAAGCCAGCTCCGGAATCTCCATCACTCCATCAGGAAATAGAAACGTCCCCACGCTTTGACCGAGTGTCAGATACTGGACCAGTCGCTCCTCCAAAAGTTGAGAAATCCGAAGTGCCAACTCCTCCAGCGTCTATTCCATTTCCGCAAACCACTACCCAGCCAGCTCAGTCACCTCAATCAGAACCTCAGCAGCGACCTACTCACGAAGGACAACCACCGAATCCTCAGCCTCAAAACGGCCAAGGCCAACCAGTGGATAGTCGTAGCAAAAAGCGCCGCGAAAAACGCAAACGCCGCAAACAAGAGCGGTTTGAACAGCAAGGACCAGGACGCCCACAAGGCCAACAAGGAAATCAGGGCCATCAGAACCGACGGAATGAAGGCCGCGGACAACAAGGCAACAACGGTGGTGGTAACCGTCACGACTTCGATGATTACCGGCCAGCACAACTCACTGGGCCGGAAATCGAAGCCGATGGTATGTTAGAGCTTGCGCCGAAAGGTTTTGGTTTTCTCCGAGTTCCTAAGAAAAATTTTGAACAAGCTCGCGACGATGTTTTCGTCACACCGGAGATGATCCGAAAGTATAATCTCCGCCTCGGCCAGTGGATTTACGGTTCCTATCAAGAAGGCCCACGTGGCCCGCAGCTGGTCGAGATCAGGAAAATCAATGATCTAACACCTGAAGAAGCCTCCAAGCTTCCACACTTCGACGAGCTGAAAGCAATCAATCCCAACAAGCGCATCAGCTTCGAGACGACGCCTGAGCGCTTCACCACCCGAGTGGTTGACATCATGGCACCCGTGGGCCGTGGTCAGCGCGGCCTGATCGTTTCCCCACCTCGGTCTGGTAAAACCACCCTTCTTCTCCACATGGCAGAAGCGATCCGCGAGAAATACGACGAAGCGATCCACCTCATGGTCGTTCTCGTGGATGAACGCCCGGAAGAAGTCACTGAATTCCGCCGTGCCCTTCCTGGGGCAGAAATTTACGCCAGCTCCAATGACGAACAGCCTCGCAACCACACCCGCATCGCCGAGCTTGCCATCGAGCGAGCTAAGCGTCTCGTCGAGGCAGGTAAAGACGTCTTTCTCATCATGGATTCCATCACTCGCCTCGCCCGCGCCTACAATGGAAACATGAATGATCGTGGGCGTGGCACTGGCTCCGGCGGCATCACCATCGGCGCATTAGAAGTGCCACGCCGCCTCTTCGCCGCAGCAAGAAATACCCGTGGCGGCGGCTCTCTCACCATCATGGCGACCGCCCTGATCCAGACCAATTCCCGCGCCGATGAAGCCATCTACATGGAGTTCAAAGGCACCGGCAACATGGAACTCGTCTTGGATCGTAAGATCGCGGAAAACTATATCTATCCCGCAGTAGATATCTTCAAATCTGGCACTCGCCGTGAAGAAATCCTCCTCGCGGATCACATGCTTCACAAAATCCACCTCATCCGCCGCGGTCTTTCGGGGCACCGTCCGGCTGAAGCGATGGAACGCTTGTTATTTTTTCTCAAGAAGTTCCCTAACAATCCGCAAATGTTGTTAGAAATTAAGGGGTAGCCTGACGTGATTTACGTGACTGCATCCCAACTCTCCGCACCGAAGGCCGCCTCATTTTATTGAAACCGCTAACCGCAGGAATGAGGATGATCCATCCTTAGAAAATATCATTTTCCATCGGCGGGTAGGATTTCGTGAGTGAGTCGCTTGATGCCAGCCTCCGCAAGAGTGCTCTGCGGGTAGATACTGCGGGCTTTGAGAAACCAAGAAAGCGCCGAGCCGATTTGTTTCGATGCGCGGCCTTCGAACTGTTTGGCCTTGTCGAGAGCTCGGGTGAAATCCGCGACCTTGGGAGCGAGTATTTCCAATTCACGGCCCAGCTTAGGATCATCTGGGAACGTTTCACGCAGCGTGGCAAGCTGTTCCCAGGCGGCATAATCTTGG
The DNA here is from genome assembly GCA_031415155.1 of Akkermansiaceae bacterium. GTDB lineage: Bacteria > Verrucomicrobiota > Verrucomicrobiia > Verrucomicrobiales > Akkermansiaceae > Luteolibacter. The sequence goes on from JANORE010000271.1 coordinate 4,059, forward strand.
CCGATTTTACTGAACTCAGCGGCCTTGCCGAGTGCCGTTTCGATCTTGGTAAGATTCATCACGATTTGCTTGAATGCTTCTTCGCGCGTTGGATCGCCCTGGATGGTCGGTGCGATTTCATATTGGCGGCGAGCGATTTCGCGAAAATTCCCTTCTGAGAGGAGTCGATCAAAGTCATTCCGTGCCGCGACAATCACACTAGATTTCCCCACCATGGCCTTGAACTCGGCGAGCTTCGGATTGGTCGGCCAGACTTCTGCCGCAGCGCGGATTTTTTCAGCCGCCTTGTCACTTTCCTTACTTAAGAGATAGGCTTTTGCTTCCTCAATCGCGAGGTCAGATGCCAGCGTGTAACCGGCGATTGCGCTATCGACTTTAGAAGAAGGGAAGTCTTTCGCGGCAGTTTTTAAGCGTGCGGTCAGCTCAATCGTCTTGGTATAGTCATGTGCTTGAAGCGTGCCGTAAAGTTCATTTAAATCTCTCACATAATGAGAAATGCGAAGTTTTTTTTCTAGCGAAAGAGTCGCGACAGGTGCGAGATGTTCCCCGAGAGCATAGGCTTCCATCAGCCGCTGGGAGGCCGAGTGAAGCTCATCGCGAGAAAGCATGAGATCGAAGGCTTCCACGTATTTCTCGGTCTCACGGATGATTTCGTTGGCGAGTGAATCGAGCGAGGAAACGGTGGGACTGACCCCCATGGATTCGGAAAAAAGCTTGGCCACGTCCGAGTCTTTATCGATGCGTAGCGTGGCATCGCCGTCTTTCCAGATTTGATTATAAAAACGGGCACCCATCAGAACGTGCTCATAACGGCGCTGCATGAACCACTGAACCATATTGACTTGGTATTGCGCCTTGGTCCGGATGATTTGTGCTTCCGTGCGAGCAATGTTCAATTTTTTCAACGCTTCGATTTCAGCGATACGACGAAGCATATTTGCATAATCGAGTGAATTCACACCGGCTCCAGGATTAACGGCAGGCAAGGGCTTGCCCTTTTTTCCTTTCACGTCTTTGACCTCACCGAGTTCTTTATCCTTAGCATGGCGAGCTTCCCAATCTCCTCGGAGAATGACCGATTTTTTTTCTTCCTCGATCGACTGGTTCAATTTTTTGAGACCCGCGATGTCTTGCTTCGAGAGCATGGCGACATAGACCGCTTCTGCGAGTGTGCCGCATAAATTCGCATCACCCGGATAGCTGGCGGCACTCGGTAGTTGCTTGAACGCGCCAGAAAGATCGGGGCCACCTGCCTTAAAAGGTGAGACCGTGGCGAGGATGCTTTTGATCGTTTCTCGATAATTCGCCGCAGACTCACTCGTCTCAGGCGGCTGGTTGAGGTATTTCTCGAAGCGTGCCTTGAGCATTGAAGTGTCAGATAAATTATTGAGATGTTTCTTGCGGTTCGGAATTGGTAATGGCAACTTCTGCGTATGCGCAAAGCAAGATGGTTAATCAACAGCGGGAATCCAGAGACCAAACCGGCAATCTACCATTTGATTTCTAGGGTCGTGGACCGGAAGTTTGTCTTCGAGGACGATGAACGTGAAACATTTCGGATGTTTATGCGGATGTATGAAAATTTTTCAGGCTGTCGGGTTCTGTCATATTGTGTGATGTCGAACCATTTTCACATTCTGCTAGAAGTCCCGCCGATGTCCGCAGGTGGATTGAGCGATGAAGAGCTGCTAAAACGCCTTTCCGCGCTGTATTCAGAATCATTTGTGGCGGGAATTGCGGCGGAATTGAAAACCGTAAGAGACGAGGAAAATGGCGAGTTCGCTGAACCGACCGGAAAAGAAGAGGCGGTGCGGGCGATTCATGAAAGATTCACCCCGCGAATGCATGACTTGAGTCAATTCATGAAAGGGCTGCTGATTCGTTTCACCCGCTGGTTCAATCGGAAACATTCACGTTCAGGGACGCTTTGGGAGGAGCGATTTAAGAGCGTCATCGTGGAAAGCGGGGCCGCCGCGC
>JANORE010000272.1:0-3420 GCA_031415155.1 Akkermansiaceae bacterium
GAGCTTCTTCGTATCGTCAGAAAAAATGCAAATCGCACCGTTGCTCTCACGGGCAATCCCTTTTTCTAAAAACTCATCGACAAGGCCAGCGAGGCGGTCGTTGTAGTGACTTTCACCAAGCCAGAAATCGAATTTTACATGGAGCCGATCATAGACCTTTTGCAGGCCATTTTTTGAAACGGTGATGCACTGTTGCCAGATCGCGAGATTGGTGGGATCACCCGCTTGGAGTTTCACCAGCTCGGCCTTACAATCTTCCAGCACGGTGGGATCTTCCTTGGTCGCGGCGTTGACCTTTCGGTAAACGCGGACGAGTTCGGCGATGGGATCCGTGGCGAGAGAGGATGGATCGAGGAAATGATTCCAGCCGTAAATGATCATTCCAAACTGGGTGCCCCAATCCCCGATGTGGTTGTCTGCGATGACCTTGAAGCCGAGAAAACGGGCGATGCGAGCGAGCGAGTCGCCAATGATGGTCGAGCGGATGTGGCCGACGTGCATGGGCTTGGCGACGTTTGGCGCGGAAAAATCCATGACGACCGTTTTTCCCGCGCCAGTGGCCGGCACGCCGAGCCGTTCATCGCGGATCAGAGCGGCAGTGTGCGCGGCATAAGCTTCTGGGAGAATGCGGAAGTTGATGAATCCAGGACCGGCGATATCAGCGGTGGCGAGGCCGTGGAGGTCCAGTTGATCGATAATTTGCTGGGCCAGTGCGCGAGGATTGGTCTTATGCTGCTTGGCGAGAACCATCGCCGCATTTGATTGATAATCGCCAAAGCGAAGATCCGCCGCAGCGGCTACCACCGCAGAAATGGACTCGCCCAGAGTGGCGGTGAGTGCGGTGGCGAGGCGAGATTCGAGTTCTTGAAGAAGCGTCATAGATAAAGTGTGGCGTCCCGTTTGGCAGGATTAGGCACCCACCCGAGACGGCTTGGAGTCAAGAATTGTAAGAATTTCCAGATGATTTTCCGCTGCGGCGAGTTGCCGGAGGATTTCCCAGTTGGTGAACATTTTCGCAATCGCGGCGAGTGTCTGTAAGTGCAGGGAATAGTTCTTCCTTGGGACGATGAAAAGGACGATGAAATGGACTGGCGCATGATCGAGAGCCTCGAAGTCGATCCCATTTTTTGACCGACCAAAGACCGCAATCACATTCTCGAGATGATCGGAAAAAGCATGTGGAATGGCGACACCTGAACCAATCCCCGTGCTCACAGATTCCTCGCGAACCTTGAATGCCTCAAGGATTTCCGCGTGCTGAGAACGAGGTAAGTGCTCGATTTTCACCAAGTGATTCACCAGCTCAACGATGGACGGCCAGTGTTCTACCGCCTCCATATCTAGGATGATCTGATCTTCGCTGAGTAGCTTGGCTAACTTCATGAACTGGAAATTATAATCTCGTGTCTGTGCGACAAAGGACAAGCGGGGTAATCCCGAACACTCTGGAACGCAAGTGGTTTCTGTAGTGAAAAACGGGATGTTCGATCCTTTATCTATCAGCTTCCAATCACCTTGACGCTAGACCGTATGAGCGATCATCGGTATTTTACGAGTGGAAGCCGGATCACGAAGCACGCGCCTTTGTTAGAATCTACACATGCTAGTCCGCCACCGAGAGACTTGGCAAGACGACGCGAAAGCGCGAGCCCAAGACCCACTCCGGGACGACTTTCTGCGGCTTCACGAGCGGACTTGTGAAACGCACGGAAAATGCGACGCCGCTCAGAAATGGGAATCCCTGGACCGTGATCGGTGACGATGACTTCAAGATCGCGTCGAGCGATTTGGATTTGAATTTCCACCTTGGGCGGGTCACTCGCAGTGGCATACTTCGCCGCATTATCGATGAGATTGAAAAGGATATGCTCCACGGCGGCAGAATCTACCCGGACGAGGCGGGCGGCAATTTCTGGATCCAAATTCATTTCCAATTCCAAATCCGCAGTGCCTAAGCGGGCTTCCAGACGCTCACGCATCGGCTCCAGCAGATCAGAGACGCTTGATTCACGAACGACCGAGCGGGCGCTGCCACGCTCGATCTTGGAAAAGGAAAGCACGTTCTCCACGAGGTGGGCGAGACGATCTGCCTCCCGCGACAGCACCCGCAAGTAGTCGCCACGTTTTTCCGGTTTCACGGCACCACTCTCTAACATGTCTGAGTAGAGCCGGAATGTGGTGAGTGGTGTGCGTAACTCATGTGTGACGGCGGATACGAATGAAGCCCGGCGCTCGCTCAGTTGCATCACACCATGAACGAGTAGCGAAGCCGTTAGAAGTGCCAGCAGAACGGCCGCCCAACCGACGAGCAGCGGTACATTGGCGACTGGACGGGCGGCTGGCGCAGCTTCATTCCGCAACAAGTGAAAAGGGAAGGAAACCAGCGCGAGTGGATCTTGCGCCGCATTTTCTGGAATGGTGAGATCGGCGGCTGGGAATAAGTCCGTCACTTCGGCAAGCAATCGTTTTTTCAAGGCCCCATGATCGAGCCACACACCTTGCACGCTTTTTCTAACAGTTCCAGCGAGCGATGTGGTGAGCTGACGAAGTAAAAATAAATCACCGCCGACCCAGACGGCACGCATGGTTCCTAGCTCAATGAGTTGCTCGGAAAGCCTATCCCGCTCAGAAGAAATCGCCGCAGCGGGTTTCGCCGGAGAAATTTCGGACTTGGTTTTTTTCGACTTCACTGCGGAAAAATCCGCCAAATTTGAAACGGTCTCTTCAACCGTTTTCGCGCGTTGAGCACGTTCGCCGCCACTGAGATTGTTTTGGTAAGCTTCATCACTGCGATTGGCCGAGCCACTTTTCAGCTCACGCAGTTTGGAGTTACTTGAATTTTCCTTCAGCGCTTCCTTGGGCATGGCTTGCCAGACCGTTTCGCCAGCTTCCGCCGCGTCTTGGAGAAGTGACCATTCATTACCGGGCAATGGATTCTTGGCCAATAAGAGCTTAAGAGCAGCGATTTTTTCTGCCGCACCATCGGCTTCGGGTGACGACAACGTTCCTCCTTCGCGAAAAGTAAAGTGAAGCTTTGTCAATGAATCATCCTCTGTGAGAAATGCGGTCGAGCCCATATCGTAGTCAGCCGGAGGATGGCGGTTTTCACCGGAAACCATCGCTGCACCTGCGGCATCCATCCGCCAGAGAGCAAGCCGGGTGCGTTCTTCCAGATCCGCACGCGACTCCGCTTCAGCCTGAGTTTTTTCCGATGCCAAGACTCCACGGGTCAGCCAGCTCATGGCTCCTAACACCATCACGCCGCAAAGTGCGAGGATCACCCAGACCAATAAACTCCGCGATATTTTCATGAAATTCCCTCCTCAGCGAAACGATAGCCCTTACCTCGCACAGACATCAACATCGTCTGATCTTTGTCACCGAGCTTGTCGCGAAGATGCATGATGTGCATGTCGATGG
>JANORE010000273.1:0-1972 GCA_031415155.1 Akkermansiaceae bacterium
GAAGATCACGACACTTTATGATGGCACGACGACGCTTCCGCGATCCCGCTCAGGTGACCTCAGGGTGGCCGATTCTCATGAACAGGATCAGGTCAACAACGAGAGTAAGAGTCTGGGGCGATATTTGAAGTGGAATGACGAGCCAGCCAGTTTTCGCCGCGATTTCAAATTTAAGGAAGGAGATCTCAAGAACTGGGATAACGAAACCGATATCGAGATTTTCCTCAGACCTCTTCACGTATGGTTGGTGAATATGCTGCCGATCGAAAAGATCGATGCCGCCAACCAGACCGCGCTTACCACCGTCGAGCCGACCTACGGCGTTAAACCGGGGAATAAGTATCAGGTTGAAAATGCGATCGACCATCTCGACGAACCCGGTGAATGGATATTCAGCAGCAAAGAGGGACGGATCTATCTGTGGCCGGTCAAGCCGCTCGCCCAAGCAGATATCCAGGCACCCTATCTTCAGGAATTGATTCGCGCCGAGGGCAAGGAAGACGGGAAGCGAATGAGCCACCTGAACTTCGAAGGGCTGACCTTCCGCCATGGGCTGCGGGATACGTGGAAAACGGGCGACATCGGCATTCAACATGACTGGGACATGTATGATAAAGGAAATGCCGTCATGCGCTTCCGCCACAGCGAGCATTGTATGGTCAAGAGCTGCACGTTCGAAGCCAGCGGCGGCGGCGGCGTGCGCTTCGATCTCTACAGCCAACGCAACACCGTCACCGATTCCATTTTCGCCCATCTGGGAGGCAGCGGAATTCTCTTCAGCGGCTACGGTCCCGGCACCAAAGACGAGAATAAATTCAATACCATCTCCAATAACTACATCCATCACGTCGGATCGATCTACAAACACTCTCCCGGAATTTTTCTCTCCCAAAGCGGGCATAATCAGGTCAAAAACAACACCATTCACGACCTCGCCTACACGGGCCTAGTCGTGAGCGGTTGCCGTCCGCATGATATGCTGATGGCCGCCAAGCCGCTCAAGAACCGGCGCGAATGGATCGGCACGATCCGCATCGACGAAATCCAGCCCTACATCAAAGACATCACTCCCACCATGATGGCAAAATGGCTGGAGTTTGATGTAAGCAAGATCGAGCCATTGCAACATGCTCGTGAAAACTTGATTCAGGAAAACGAAATCTACCAAGTGATGTTAGAACTGGGAGACGGAAACGCCATCTACTTGTCCGGCATGGGTAAAAATAACCGCGTCGAGCGGAACTACTGTCATGACGTCCCGAAGGCGAGCAGTGCCATCCGGCTCGATGATATCTCGCCCTTTACCTATATCCTTTCTAATGTCGTGCAACGCGGCAGGGAAACGTTTCAAATCAAAGGCCCCGCTGAAATCCGTAACAACTTTTCCATCGATACCCTTGGGTTTCTAGGCAAGCGATTTTACCCCGTCGAGGTGGACCATAATATTTTTTATAACTCATCCGATAAAGGCGAAACGAATGATGTGGCAACTTACCAGATTCTGGAACGTTGGTCGAATTCCCTGGTCTATGACGTGAAGCCGCTCGACGGATTAAAACCAGGAGACGACTTGATGGCTCCGGCTAAACGTGGAAAAGCCGCAGTTGGGCTGCTCTATAACGACCCGATGTTCGATGAAGCCGCCATGAAGCAGAAAATCTTCCGCTTCAAGCCCGGCTCGCCAGCCATCAAACTTGGGATTCAACCGATCGACTTGAGTAAAGTGGGAAGCACTCTGACCTCAAAAACCATCCAAAGATGAGTTTGAATGAATCGTAAGAAACGGAAAAATCATTGCATGGTTTTCATCCCGCTGATGATCGCGCGATTCACGAATTTCGGAAGAGCAGCCCAACTCAATGAGCATTTGCAACTATTCAGGTGCCGTGAGTTGAAGATTTAATAAACCGCAGATGAACGTTAAAAACGCAGATAGGAAGAGATGAAGAGATTTTTAAATGCGTGATCTCAG
>JANORE010000274.1:0-3162 GCA_031415155.1 Akkermansiaceae bacterium
CCGAACGCAAGACGGGCAAGAAAATCGCCGTCGTCGGCTCTGGTCCAGCCGGACTCGCATGTGCGGATCAGCTCAATCAAGCGGGTCACAGCGTCACTGTTTTCGAGCGCGAAGACCGCATCGGCGGATTGCTGATGTATGGCATTCCTAACATGAAGTTAGATAAGGAACTCGTCGTGCAACGCCGTGTCGATCTGATGGCTTCGGAAGGCATTGATTTCAAAACGGGTATCTCCATCGGTAAGGACACGGAGTGGACCGCCGAGCGTCTGCGGAAAGATTTCGACTCAGTCGTCCTCTGCTGCGGAGCGACCGCTGGACGCGATCTCTACATCGATAACCGCGATGCAGAAGGCGTCTTCATGGCGATGGAGTTTCTCACGACCAATACCCGCCACCAGCTTGACCACGAATTCGACGGCACGAATCCCGCGCTCAACGCGACGGGCAAAGACGTTGTCGTCATCGGCGGGGGTGACACCGGCACGGATTGCGTCGGCACCAGCCTGCGGCACGGTTGCAAGAGCGTGATTCAATTAGAAATCATGCCGCAGCCTCCGGAAAAACGCGCAGCGAATAATCCATGGCCCGAGTGGCCGAAGATTTACAAAATGGACTATGGCCAAGAGGAAGCGAACGCCCTCCAAGGCCGTGATCCGCGTCATTATCTCGTCCAGACCAAGCGTTTCCTCAAGGATGCTGCGGGGAAACTCACGGGCCTCGAAATCGTTGAAATCGAGTGGGCCAAGGACGACCAAGGCCGCTTCGTCCCCAAAGATATCGAAGGCACGCTCCGCGTCATTCCTTGCCAACTCGCCCTTCTCGCCATGGGCTTCACCGGTCCGGAAAATGAAGTGATTGAGAAGTTTGCTCTCGAAACTGACGCCCGCTCGAACATCAAAGCCGAGCACGGTGCATTCACCACGAATGTCCCCGGAGTTTTCGCCGCAGGCGACGTCCGCCGTGGTCAATCCCTCGTCGTTTGGGCCATCAATGAAGGCCGCGGCGCTGCGAGAGAGTGCGATAAATTTCTGATGGGAGTGACGAATTTGCCGTGATGGAGGTGCGCAGCTTTTGCTGCATTTCTCTACCTAGATCACTTCATGTCTGGCCCGAATCTTTCTTCCTTCATCTGGTCGGTCGCCGATCTCCTCCGCGGCGACTACAAGCAATCCGAATATGGTAAGGTCATCTTGCCCTTCACCGTGCTCCGGCGTCTTGATTGCGTGCTGGAATCCACCAAGCCAGCCGTGCTTGCGGAAAAGGAAAAACGCGATAAGTCCGGCATCAATCCCGAGTCTTTCCTACTCAAGAAATCCGGGCAGCTCTTCTACAATACCTCGCCACTCGACTTGAAAAAGCTGGTGGGCGATCAAGACCACATCGGCGAAAATCTCCGTTCTTACCTGCAAGCGTTCTTGACCGAAGTGCGCGATATTTTCGAGGGCTTCGAGTTCTCCAGCCAGATCGACAAGCTCGCCAAGTCTGGCCTACTCTATCAGGTCACGGAAAAGTTCGCGAACATCGACCTCCATCCCCGGCAGGTGAGTAATGCGCAGATGGGAGCGGTCTTCGAGGAACTGATCCGCAAGTTCGCCGAGATTTCTAACGAGACTGCTGGCGAGCATTTTACGCCGCGCGAGGTCATCCGGCTGATGGTGAATCTGCTTTTCATCGAGGACGATGTAGAGCTCACCAAGCCGGGAATCGTCCGCTCGCTTTACGATCCCACGGCTGGCACTGGCAGCGCGGGCAGTGGCGAGAGTGAAATCCGCCGATACATGTTAGAAAATGACCTCGTCGAAGCCATCATCGGCCTGCCGACGGACATGTTTTGCAACACCGGCATCAGTAATTACGTGTGGATCGTCAGCAACCGGAAACCGAGGGCGCGATACGGAAAACGTCCCGCTCGCCGAGGATGTGGGAACTTACTTCAAGCGTGAAGTTTTGCCCCATGCACCGGACGCGTGGATCGATCACGAGAAAACCAAGGTCGGCTACGAAATCCCCTTCAACCGCCACTTCTACGTCTTCACCCCGCCACGTCCGCTCGCCGAGATCGATGCCGAGCTCAAAGGCGTGACGGATCGGATTCTGAAAATGATCGGAGGGCTTACGAAATGAGTCTTCTTGATCATTTTCTACCCCAAGGGGCACCATTTCAAAGCCCAAGGTTATCGTGAAACGGCCACCTTGGGGAAACGTCCCGCATGATCCTTTACCCCAGCGAGGTTTCATCCATCTTCCGCCATGCCCCAGTCTCTATCCTCGGTTTATCTCCATCTCGTATTTTCCACCAAGGAGCTTCGCCCCTTCCTCCGGGATCAGGCGATCCGAGACGAAATGCATGCCTTCCTTGGAGGAATCTCGAAAAAACTCGATTGCCCGCTCATCCTCGTCGGCGGGGTGGAAGATCATCTGCATATCCTCGCACGCCATGGCCGGACCATCACCCAGGCGGATTGGGTCAAGGAACTCAAACGAGGTTCCAGTCTTTGGATTAAAGAACGGGATTCAAAGTTATCGGATTTTGCGTGGCAGGCGGGATATGGTGTTTTCTCCGTCAGCACCTCGAATGTCGATGCCGTTACCGACTACATCGCTCGGCAGGAAGAGCATCATCGGAAATCGACATTCCAAGATGAATTCCGGGCCATGTTGCGAAAACACCAGATCGAGTGGGACGAGCGATATGTGTGGGATTGAGAAGACACAACCCCGTTGGGGTTGGATTTGGGTGGTTGGTCGTCCCAGGGTAGGCCGTCGTTCCTCCGGCCAACCCTGGGCTTTGAGAAAAATCCCCGTTGGGGAAATATACGCCGTTCGTAATCTAACCACACATCGCCAACCATGAGTTTATCCCGATCCATGGAACCCATACCCCAACGGGGCACCATCCCAAAGCCTGGAAAATCCATATCTCACCGGGACTCCATCCCAAAGCCTATGGAATCCATGTCCCAACGGGACTCCATCCCAAAGCCCAGGGTTGCGAGGAACGAGCTACCCTGGGAAAACACCCCACACGGATTCTTACCCCAACGGGGTTTCATCCATCTTCTGGGTCGCCGCCCGTGCGGATGGGGGACACAACCCCGTTGGGGTTGGATTTGGGTGGACGGTCGTCCCAGGGTAGGCCGTCGTTCCTCCGGCCAACCC
>JANORE010000275.1:0-9067 GCA_031415155.1 Akkermansiaceae bacterium
TTTTGGCGGAGGTCGTTCCAGTGGCTTCATGAGCTTTTTCACTCTGTCTGATTCTACATCTCAAATTACGGTTATTTCCTATATCTGTTTCATCACTTACATCGGCTGGTGTGGACTATCTTATGGTATATCTTCGATTGCGCCGGTTGCTGAGAATCACTCGACGCTCCGTCGCCTGATTGCTCTGGGACTCGCCTTGATCGCTGTCGCTGTTGGACTGCATCATGCTGTGGAGCCATTCGCCTTGTTCCCGATTTTCGCAATCATCATTGCACCTGCGATCATTACCGCCGTGACAGAGCCAGCCATTCTATTGCCGCCGATTTGTAAACCCTTTCTGAAACGAGGACCGCTGGGGAAGCTCGCGAGTCTATTTTTACTCCCAGGCTGGCCGACAGGAGTGTTTTATACTTTCTTGCTCGCAGCGATTGCTGCCGCTGGGATCTCGATAAGCGATCAATTCCATTCCAACTCTCTTTTCACGAGCCATTCTGATTTAAAGGAAATCGTAATTACCTCTCTCGCCTGCTTCACCGGCGTGATCTTTCCAGCCTTGCTTGCCGCCTATTTTAGTAAGCAGGAGAAAAAACAATTCACCAACTTCCTCATCTTTCTTCTGACATCCGTGGCCCTTACATTTATCCCTTTCATCCTGCTCAATATCAACGATTCCGAGAGCCTGCTCTGGCTGTTTTCATGGAATCCTCCCGTGTGGATTGTCATGATGAATGAACGTGTATTCGAAGATACGCACGTCCTGCTGGCTGCCTCAATCATCAGTTCGATCTATCTCATCCTGCTCATGATCTTGGCGATCATCGCTCTCCGCCGCTACCGAGAAGTGATGTACGAGGCGCAAGATGAGCTTACAAAAATTGCCACTCCCGCTGTATGAATCTCGCCGCGCTTCAGCAAGCTCACGCGAGGGCATTGGCTGCGTCTAGCAGGTTCCGCTTGCCGCTGCGCTCGAAAGTATGGCGTGGCCAAGCAGGCGAATACGCTGGCGGTGGCACCGGTTCATCCATGGACTTCCAAGATCACCGCGCTTACTCACCGGGTGACGATCCGCGACATATCAATTGGCAAGCGTATGCCCGGACTGGGAGTTACACGATGAAGCTTTTCCGTGAAGAAGTGCGACCGGTGGTGGATCTGATTCTCGATGCTTCGGAGTCGATGTTCTTCGACGAAAAAAAAGCGGCTCGCACTGCCGAGCTATTTTATCTCATCGCCGAGAGTTCCCAAGCTGCTGGTGCCTCGCTCGCGGTCCATGCCGTCAGAGGCGACGCGTCTCTCACGCTGGATCCCAGCGCACTCAGGACTCACCAATGGTTGGAAAATGCCCGCGCTTTGGCAGCCACGGATTCTGCAAAAGCTCCTGACCTAAGCCGTCTGCAACTTCGCGCCAATGCCATCCGCGTTTTTCTATCAGACCTACTTTTCACGGCCGATCCAGAGCCGATCTTGCGTCATCTCACCCATCGTCACGGCAGTGTGGTCATTTTCTCCCCGTTTCTCGAAATCGAAGCGCGCCCCGCTTGGTCAGGAAACTATGAGTTCATTGATCCCGAGCGGCGCACCCACCACCCGCATCGCATCGAGCCGGCCACTCTCCGGCGTTACGAGGAAGCTTACATCCATCATTTCACGCTCTGGAAACAACATGCCCAGCGCCACCAAGCCGCATTGGCCTGTATTTCCTCCGAGGATGACCTCCACTCCGCCCTTCTCCGGGAAGCCGTTCCCGGCAGAGCACTCGAATTCGCTCTCTGAATTCAAGGACTGAAGGGGAAAGCGCCAAGAAGTCGGGCAAAATTTCAACCCCTGAATCTTTTTCCTGAAACGCTCTTGTCCCGAGGTGTCGCCTTGGCATACGCTCGCCCAACTTTTGCCAAGCGTGTCCCATTCTTCATCTGCCACTTACATTCTCGGAGTCCTTCCATCTCGTTGGGGTTCTACGCGCTTCCCCGGAAAACCCCTGCATGTCATCGCAGGAAAACCCTTGATCCAACATGTCTGGGAGCGTTGCCAACAATGTTCCTTATTAGATGAAATCATTGTCGCCACCGATGACGAGCGCATCCGCGACGCCGTCATCGCCTTCGGCGGAAAAGTCGCGATGACATCTCCCGATCACCCGACGGGCACGGACCGCATCGCCGAGGCGGCCCAAGCCGTGCCACAAGCCACTCACATCATCAATATCCAAGGCGATGAACCACTGATCGATCCGGCATTGATTGATGAACTCGCCGCGGCGATGGCAGCAGATTCCACGCTGGACATGGCCACTGCCGCAAATCCCATCGACATCAGCGATATGGCTTTCCTCGATTCGAATGTCGTCAAAGTCGTCACCGCACTTGATGGTCGAGCACTCTATTTTTCGCGCTCACCCTTGCCATTTTTCCGAAATCCCGTATCAGATTTACCGGTGCTGCGCCATAAGGGGATCTATGCATATCGGCGGAGTTTCCTCGAACGCTTCATCACTTGGCCACCTTCTCCGTTAGAAAAAGCCGAGTCGCTCGAACAGCTTCGCGCTCTCGAAAACGGAGCGAGCATCAAAGTCATCCTTACATCAGACACCTCACCCGGCGTCGATACGCCAGAACAAGCACGAGAAGTCGAAAAACTTCTTTCTTCATCTGCCCACTGATCACTCACTACTTCCATGAAATATATCTTCGTTACCGGCGGCGTCGTCTCCTCACTCGGAAAAGGCCTAGCCGCAGCCTCCATCGGAACATTGTTAGAGCATCGTGGCCTGACCACCTTGATGCAGAAGTTTGACCCTTATCTCAATGTCGATCCCGGCACGATGTCGCCTTACCAACATGGCGAGGTTTACGTCCTCAATGATGGCGCGGAGACCGATCTCGATCTTGGCCACTACGAGCGCTTCACTTCTGGAGTCTTGTCACGGATGAATAATCTAACATCGGGCCAAGTTTTCGACGCCGTGATCAAGAAAGAACGCCGTGGCGAATACCTCGGGAAAACCGTGCAATTCATCCCGCACGTCACTGACGAGATCAAGTCCCGGATGCACCAAGTCACCGTCGATAATCCTGGCACCGACGTGCTCATCACCGAAATCGGCGGAACAGTCGGCGACATGGAAGGCTTGCTTTTCATCGAGGCGCTCCGGCAATTCGCGCTGGAAGTGGGCAAGGAAAACGTCTGCTTCATCCACGTCACGTTGCTGCCGTATATCAAGGCGGCAGGTGAAGTGAAAACCAAACCCACCCAGCAGTCCGTCGCAAAACTTCGCGAACTCGGCATTCAGCCAGACATCATTATTTGCCGCACCGAGGCAGACCTGAATGAAGAAAATCGTAAAAAAATCGCCATGTTCTGCAATGTCGAGCGCAAGAATGTGGTCGCATTCCGCGATGTGGCACACACGATTTACGAATGCCCGTTAGATTTGCGCCGCGATAAAATCGACCGTCTCGTGGTGGATAAAATCGGTCTCGGTCACACGCCATCACCCGCCTTGGAAGATTGGGAAAAGTTCGTGCAACGCGTGATCCACCCGAAGCATAAGGTCACCATCGCCGTGGCAGGAAAATATATCGAACTGCAAGACGCCTATAAGTCGATTTACGAATCACTGATCCATGCCGGTGCCCATCATGATACCAAGGTGCATATCATCCGAGTGGAGGCAGAAGCCATCGAAGATCACGGGGCGAAAAGCGTCATCGGTGAGGTGGATGGAATTCTCGTTCCTGGCGGTTTCGGAGACCGTGGCATCGAGGGGAAAATTCTCGCTGCGAAATATGCCCGAGAACAAAAAATCCCTTACTTCGGAATCTGCCTCGGGATGCAAATTGCCACGATCGAGTATGCGCGCAATGTTTGCGGACTCAAGGGCGCGAACTCTACCGAGTTTGATAAAGTCACCAAACATCCAGTGATTTGTTTACAAGAAGAGCAAAAAGGCGTCGAAGATATGGGAGCTACCATGCGTCTTGGATCTTCAGAATCCATTCTCTTTGCCGGCACCATCGCCTCTGATCTCTATGGAAATGTGGACCGTATTCATGAGCGGCATCGCCATCGGTATGAATTTAATTCGGACTATCAAGATCGCTTGCAGGAAGCAGGCCTCGTGATTTCCTCCGTCTCGGCAGAGGAAGGCCTGGTGGAAATCATTGAGCTACCGAAACATCCATTTTACATCGGCGCACAGTTTCATCCTGAGTTTCAATCGAAGCCCAATCATCCGCACCCACTCTTCGCAGGCTTCGTCGCCGCCGCGCTGGAGAGGTCGCTACTCGCTTAAGATTTTCTCGGTAACAATATCTTCACTCGGCCTTGCGATGTGTAAGTTGCGATGATAGGTCGTTTGTCGAATGGGAATCACGGATCGAGATTATTACCGAAATAACACGCACCAAGGAGGTGGGTTTTTCTCACAACTCACTCCGGTGGTGAAGTGGTTGTTGATTTTGAATCTAGGGATTTATCTGCTCGATCTTTTTTTAGGCGACTCTCCTGAGAGAAAACCACTCCGAGAATTCGGTGCATTCACCATCCAATCCGGAATCTTTGAAGGAAGGATTTGGGAATTCCTAACATTCCAGTTCCTTCATGCGCATCTCGGCCATGTGCTTTTCAACTGCATGGGGATTTTTTTCTTCGGTCCATGGTTAGAACGTTGGTGGGGATCGGTGAAATTCCTGATGTTCTACCTTCTCTGTGGGGTCGGTGGAGCTGCTTTTTTCTCACTCCTGTTTTTTCTAAAACTCCTACCCGGAAATAGTTTGGCATCTGGATTAGTCGGGGCTTCTGCGGGCATCTACGGAATTCTCATTGGAGCGGCAGTCATCGCGCCAGACTTGAGAGTTCGCCTGCTTTTCCCACCCATTGAGTTATCCATGCGTCAACTGGCCATGGGATTGATGTTGATCTCCATTGGCTCGATCGTTCTCAAACTCGGAGGCAACGAAGGAGGCGAAGCCGGCCATCTCGGGGGAGCCATTTTTGGATTTATCCTGATACGCTTCCCGCAAATTTTGGGTAAAACATCATCAAGCGCACCGATAGCCGTGAGGCAGCCAGAATTGCCGAAGATCAGGCCACGCACTCGCATCGAGCTGGAACAAGAATCTGAGGTCGATCTCATCCTCGATAAAATTTCCCGCGATGGTTTTCAAAGTTTAACACCCGCAGAACGGGAGATTCTCCAGCAAGCTTCAAACGCGAATCCAAAGAAATGATGACTGACTCTGAAATGATCGAATCCCCGAATCCAGGCGAACAAATGGCAAGACTGCGGGCAATCATGCACCGCCTCCGCGCGCCCGGTGGATGCCCATGGGATGCCGAGCAAACTCATGAATCGATCGTGCCAAATCTCATTGAGGAAGCCTACGAGACGGTAGATGCGATTCAACGCCGCGATCACGATCATTTGAAGGAAGAGCTCGGCGATCTACTTTTGCAGGTAGTTTTCCATAGTGAAATTGCCGAGGAAGCAGGTAGATTCACCTTTGACGATGTCGCTCGGGGCATCAGTGAAAAACTTGTGCGGCGGCACCCACATGTTTTTGGGGAAAGCCATGCAAGCACGACGGATGCCGTGCTTCAGCAGTGGGAAGAAATCAAACGCGCCGAGAAAGGGGATGAGCAAACACTTTATCTCCAAGATGTCGGGAAAGGATTACCCGCTTTATTGCGTGCCTCAAAACTTCAGAAAAAGGCGGCGAAAATTGGCTTCGATTGGCCGACAGAAACGGGAGTTCTCGCGAAAATCCGCGAAGAATTGCTAGAACTACAAGCCGCTGTGGACGAGCAAGATCTAGCTGCCGTAGACGAAGAAATGGGCGATCTACTTTTCTCGATCGTCAACTTATCTCGTTTCCGAAAAGTTGACCCTGAACTCCTGATGGCCGCAGCAAATACCAAGTTTGAAAATCGCTTCGGAGAAATGGAAATGATCCTCAAAACCCAAGGACTTACCCTAGAAGCGGCAACTTCCGATCAAATGGAAGACGCTTGGGAACTGGCGAAGCGAAAATTCTAAGGGGCCGTGATGGTAACTGATTTGGTGGGGCCATAGGGAAACCACTTCCCGCCAAGCTGAGTTTGTAGTCTCAACTGCCATTGCGATCCCGGAGTCAGCGTAGATCCTACCGTCTGTGAATTAAACTCAAACTTGGATTCCTTGCTAGGTAAAACCGTTGCTCTTTTCAGGCGAAGGTTGTCGCAATTTTTTGTTTTAATTTCATCAATAAAAATTCCCGTCGGAGACTTCGGCGCAGCCTCGTGCGTATAAATCGCTTCGCCATCTCTGAAGTAACGGAAACGGATACGGATTGGTGTGGATGATTGAGGAATTGAACGAGTGGCGATGGAAACCGTGCTCTTCAATTCGGTGTCCGAAATACCACGGATCGGGCTTCCCAGCCTTTTCCAACTGACCCCACCATCCGAAGACATCTCGGCAGCGAGCACGCTGCTTTTTGTCATAAACCCACGGCGATATCTGAACGTCAGTTTCGCCTTCGACTTCGCAATGAGATCTTGGTTTAGCTCGAAGGATTGATCCAGAACGCCACGGCGGATCGGGTCATAAGAATTCGGGAATGTCAGATGAAATGAAGTCTTTCCGGCGATTCCGGCATACCCATCAAACGAGCTGGATTTAGCACGAAATGAGTAATTCCCAGCCGTCCGGTCAATGACTCGGCCCGATTTCTCAGCCGTTTCTCGTAATGCCTTCGATTCTTTTTTGAATGCGATCATTCTTACAGCTTCGGCCCCGACGGGTGGTTTAAAGCTATAGATCCCTGAGCGGTTAGATGGTATGGAATCTGCCCCAAATATCGACTGATCATCCGTAATGATGTCTGGATTGATGAGTGTTACTGAATAGTTATGGTTCGAGAAATGATTCACTTCATTTGCCCGAGTCGAAATCCCGGATACGAAAACGTTAAATGTCGTATCACCTATCACAGACCGGGTGGCCGCTGCTGAACCGACTTCCCAAATGATTGCCGGATCACCATAAACATTACTGCGCCTGATATTACTGATACGCACGTCATTTCCACTCGCGTCGGTCATTTTCACAGATGCCGCCGAGAAGTCTGCTTCACTCGCACTGAGTGACCAATACGGAGAATTGATATTCACGGGGAAAAAACCGGCGGCGGGATACGCGACAAATTCTGGAGCGGGCAGTTGTGAAATCTCGGAAGGATTTTGGATTACATACAATACGTTCGTTGGCGGACGATTCACACCACTTCCAGGCTGGTCTCCGCTGGCGTAATCTGTCGCACTTGGATAAAGATTCCAGCGCCGATGCCCAACCTCGGTGTTCCATGAAGAGGTCGCATTCGCACTGGATATTCTCTCGATCATGTATTCGGTGATGGCTCCAGGACCATACAGGCCAAATGCAAAGCTGCCTTTGGCCGCTGCATTCCACGCCGATGAAGACCAACCCGTTAGGTTTCTCGAAAGATCATGAGACAGCGCCGGATTTGCTCCATTGTCTGAGTTATAGTTTCTCAAGATTACCAATGCCGCATTCTGCGATGCGGTTGACTTCAAGGTGGCAGATGATGGCTTATAAGCATCATTAGGATCTATAAAAACGGTAGAATTTGTGTTCACTCCAGCGTTTGCGCTGACACCACACATCGCACGGAAGTAATTAAGCCGTCGTTCGACATCTTCCTGAAATATAGAGGACGTCGTTCCATTATTTCCTGAGAAATCACCAGTCCAGCCAATCCGATTTTCGTAACCTTCTGAGGCTTGATAAACTGCGTGCCAGAAAGCAACGACATCATTGCGCTCAGAACGGTTCACGGAAAAATCCGAACTTTGCATTCGCTGCGGCGGCAGTGGATAAATGCCCGGCTCCCATGCCACTGCGAGGCACGGAAACAATAAAATTCCTGCAATCGCCAAGCGGACTATCGATGAAATTTGGGTTTTCAAGTTACCCATCTAGTTAGACTCAAAACCCGATACACGCAACGTGTAATTTGTGACAAACTTCACCTCAGTGGCTGCTGGATTTCATCATATTCATAGCGCATTGCAGAAAGGCAAAACAGCGTCGCGGTTTCAACCCGGAGAACGATATTTCCGAGGGAAATTGGGAGAAATCCTGCGGCGATTGCAGCAGATGTTTCTTCCGTGGAAAAGTCTCCTTCGGGGCCGATGAGCAAAGTAGCTTCCTTCGTCGCGGGATGGTCGCGTAAAACTTGTCGTAAGGGCAACGCACCCGGAGCGAGCGAAGCAATGATTTTCAAACCGGGAAGTCCTAACTGACTAACAATCCATTGATTAAAAGCCAGCGGCTCGGAAATGCGTGGCAGCGTATCTTGGCCACATTGCTTGCAGGCTTCGAGGGCATTGCGCCGCCATTTGTCGGACTTGCCATCGCCGGGCTGGACGATCGTGTAGCGAGTGACCAGCGGCTGGATCGCAGCGACACCCAGTTCCACCGATTTCTGGATGATGAGATCCATGTTTTTCCCTTTCGGAATCGCTTGGGCCAAGGTGATTGTAGGCAATGGCTTTTCCGAAGGAAGAATTTCTAACAATTTCAAAGGGATACAGTCGCGAGAAACGCTCAAAACTTCCGCCGAAGCACGGCGACCTTCGCCATCGAAGACAATGATCGAGTCGTCCGATTTCATGCGAAGCACTTGGGAAACGTGCCGCGCCTCGTCGCCAGTAAGAGCGACGTTTTCCTGCCAATCGGAGGGTGGGAGATAGAAGCGGGGCATGGAGTTTGATTTTAGCTAGTAACGATCTTTTTGCGTTTCAAAAAACGTCCGCCCTCAACATAGGTCTGCCAAATTTCGGCTAAAGGATAGTTGTCTTTGATTAACTTCTGGAAAATTTGTTTCCGATCTAGTTCAATGACTTTTCCGAAAATAACACTTTTTAAATCACTCTTTGTAAAATGGTAATCCGTGTAGTCACCATAGTCCTGACATCTTTTATAGGATGCAACTCTCCATTCATTTTCATAGGCCCAATCTGTAGTTTTTGTGTATTTATAGTCTTTCATCATGCGATCAACGAAGAC
>JANORE010000276.1:0-6568 GCA_031415155.1 Akkermansiaceae bacterium
CGTGCCGAACCCCTGCAGGAAAAAAAGAAGCCAAAACCCACTAAGGAAGCCCCAAAGAAAGAGCAAAAAACCGAGCAAAAAACCGAGCAACAAGCCAAGCCCGAGCGTGCCGCTCCGGGAAAACCAAAACAACAAAAGCAGGCCAAGGCCGAGTCGCAAACCAAAGAGGACTCGAAAAAAAAGGACAAGGATCAAAACCCTGACGACAAGAAGGGAAATTGAACCAACAAAATGCCATCGACCCATTCTCCACACCCCTCCGCTGCTTGGCGCCAAGACGGTGGAGATGCGGTCTTGGAAATCTCCGGGGAATGGAAGCGTGGCGGCCCAGCCGTGAAAATGCTAGGCACGCATACAAACAGCTCCCCTAGCAGCTACATCACGGACAAACTCGGGAGCTATGATTCCACCCTCCCGGCATTTTTGTTTGCCCTCATCCGCTCCGTCCCAGAGCATGATGCGGCCAAGACTCCCTCGCTCAATGGATTACCTGATAGCTTAAAAGGTCTGCTAGAGTTGGCACTCGCCACCCCCGAGGAGAGCGGGAATGCCACAACGCCCCATTCATCCTCGGAAATTCGTAAGCTCGGGAAAATTACTCTACGCACCTTGGCGAGTCTCCGCTCTCTAGTAGAGTTCACCGGGCAGACGGTCTTATCCTTGGGGCGATTCCTCACGGGTCGCGCCCGTTTTCGCAAAGCAGATTTCTGGTTCACCCTGCAACAATGTGGCGTGCAGGCCTTGCCCATCGTCTCGCTCATCAGCTTTCTCATCGGGATGATCCTCGCCTTTGTCGGCAATGTGCAGCTCACGAATTTCGGTGCGAACCTCTTTGTGGCAGACCTCGTCGGTATCGCCATGGTGCGGGAAATGGGCGTGATGATGACGGCCATCATCATGAGCGGACGCACGGGTGCCGCCTTCGCCGCCTTCATCGGCAGCATGAAAGCGAACGAGGAGATCGATGCTCTACTCACCTTCGGCTTCAATCCATTTGATTTCCTCGTCCTACCACGCCTGTTGGCGCTGGTCTTGATGATGCCGCTACTGACGATCTATGCCAACATCGTCGGCATCCTCGGTGGCATGTTAGTAGGAGCGCTCGTGGGCATCACACCGGTGCTGTATTGGAATGAAACTCTAACTGCGGTGGATTTAACCAATGCCTCACTCGGCGTGATCAAGAGTATATTCTTCGGCGCAGCCATCGCCATCAGCGGCTGCATGCAAGGGATGCGAGCAGGAAACTCATCCGCCGCAGTGGGAGAGGCCACCACCCGCGCTGTGGTGGCTGCCATCACGGCGGTGATTATCCTAGATTCCGCATTCGCCGCGCTGTTCACCGTGCTAGATATCTAATAATGACTGCGAAAATCATCGTAAATAATCTTACCATGGGCTTCGGCTCACTGGTAGTGATGAAGGATCTAAACTTCGAGGTGAAGGAGAAGGAAATCTTCGTCATCATGGGTGGCAGCGGCTGCGGAAAGAGCACCTTGCTGCGCCACCTCGTCGGTCTGCAAGAGCCGCAGCAAGGTAGCATCTCCTATGATGGCGCAGACTTCACTGCCTGTCCACCGGAAGAGCGTGGGCCATTTATACAGCGCTTCGGCGTGATGTATCAATCCGGTGCGCTATGGTCATCTCTCACGCTTGGAGAAAATTTATCGATGCCGCTAGAAGAAAGCGGCAGCCTATCTGATAGATCGGTGCGAGATCTGGTTTCCTATAAGCTCGCTCTGGTAGGTCTATCTGGATATGAGGACTATTATCCCGCCCAGATTAGCGGTGGGATGAAGAAGCGAGCTGGCATCGCCCGCGCAATGGCACTGGATCCAGACATTCTGTTTCTTGATGAGCCTGGCGCGGGCCTAGATCCTATCACCTCACGTCGACTTGATGACCTCATTCTCCGCCTGCGGGATAGCCAAGGCTCCACCATCGTCATCGTCACTCATGAACTCGCGAGCATATTCAACATTGCTGATACTGCACTTTTCCTTGATGCAAGCACCCATACTCTCGGCGCGATCGGTGATCCTAAAACCCTGCGCGATGACCCTCATAATTCCGCAGTTAAGTTCTTTCTCAACCGCGGCGACACATCCGCACCACCGCCATGAGTAAAAAAGCCAGCCCCACATTGATCGGGATTTTCACCCTCGTAGGTCTGCTCTTAGCGGGTGCATCTCTGCTGCTCTTCGGTGCGGGTAAGTTTTTTGAAAAAAGCAGTTATATCATGCTCTACTTCGACCAAAGTGCCAATGGGCTGTTGATCGGCTCGGAAGTGAGATTTGGCGGAGTGAGCATTGGCAGAGTCGCTTCCATGAAAGTGATCATCGACCAAAAGGCAAATCGTAAGATCATTCCCGTCGTCGTCCAGCTATCTGATAAAGATCTCAAAGATGTCAGCAACACCTCCGGGGAACGGATGGACTTCGCTAGCAAAGACGGTGTGCGCAAGGCCGTGGCGGATGGCCTACGTGCCAAAATGAAACAGCAAAGCCTACTTACTGGCCAGCTCTACATCGAGTTCGACATCGTGCCAGAGAAACCCGGTTTCATCTATCAGCCAGAAGTGGGTTCACCCTATCCAGTCGTGCCGACGATGGGCACCGAGCTGGATGCGCTCATCGCCGGAGTGGCAGATGGGTTGAAAAAATTCAACGCACTTGATCTAGAGAACACGATGATAGACCTACGCAGTGCGATCACCAGTGCCAAGGACCAGATCAACGCCCTGAACATGAAAGCGATCAATGACAACCTCGTAGGCATCACTACCGACGTCCGCTCCCTCACCAGTAATCCGAAACTCGTTCATGCCATCACCACGCTGGATGAGGCACTCACAGGGATCGATACGGTCACCAAGAAAGCCAACGAGCATTTTGAGCCACTGGTGAAAGACCTACAAACCACTCTCAATCAGACGAACGCCGCCGTTGCGAAGATTGATGCCGCCACCGTAGATCTTTCAAAAATCACCAATCCTCGCGCCCCCATACAAATCCGGCTCACCGCCGTACTAACAGAAATCGAGCGCAGTTCTCGCACCATCCGAGAACTTGCAGACGACCTCAAGCGCAACCCCAACTCCCTGCTAGGTGGAAAGGCGGCGAAGCCATGAGATCTCCACTGCTCCTACTTTCTTTTCTCGGCCTTTCCGCTTGCGGCATTCTTCGCCCGGTAAAAGATGCGGCAATCTATCATCTTCTAGATCCACTTGTTCCTGCTCGTGCGCTCACATCTACCACGCCAGCCATCGCCATCCAGCGGCCCGCACTACCCGCCTATCTGGACCGCCAGCAATGGGTGACGCGCAATGGAGGTCAGCTCATGATGAGCAGCGTGGATCTGTGGGGCGAGCCGCTCGATAGCGGAATCTCCCGCGTCACGGCTAGCAATCTCAGTCGCCTCACAGGCTCCATGAACATTCAGCCGGTGGAGAATTTCACCACGCTGGACTATAACCGTTTGCTAGAAATCAGAATTACCGCCTTCGAGACAGACCATGCCCAGCGGCTCATCTTCGAGGGTACCTGGAAGCTCCAACCGGTAGCGGGCGCAGTGGCGCAAACACACTCATTCCAGTTCGTTCTAGCAATATCTAATACGTTTCCATCTACCACCGCACGGAAGCATGCCATGAACACAGCCCTTGAGCTGCTAGCACGGCAGATCTCACACCATCTCTAATTATCAACCACCATGATCCCTAAACGCCACTCCACTTTTCATTCCTTTCTCGCCCTTTGCGGCTGGCTCATTCTGTGTTTCTCCGCAGCCTCCATTACGTATTTCATCCAACCAGGTAGCTGGTATGCCAGCCTGCAAAAGCCAACTTGGAATCCACCGTCATGGCTATTCGGCCCGGTGTGGACGCTACTCTACATCCTCATGGCGGTGGCCGCATGGCTTGTCTGGAGAGAAGGAGGTTGGAGAAAACAAGGTGCCGCATTGGGCCTGTTTCTCTTTCAGTGGTTCCTCAATGCACTGTGGTCGCCGTTGTTTTTCGGCTTACATCGGCCGGATCTTGCGCTGCTAGATATTGCATTGCTGTGGTTATCAATTGCAGTAACTCTAGTTGTGTTCCTACGAGTGAAGCAAGCCGCAGGGATCCTACTCATCCCTTACTTGTGCTGGGTCACTATCGCAACGTTCCTCAATTTTACCATCTGGAGGATGAATGGTTAGAATTCTTTTGTCAGTATTCCTGTATGTCTCATGTGCCATTGTGCATCCGAGCGGGCGGCGTCCGCAGGCCAGCGACCAGTTCGTGGGCGGTAGTCATCTGGTTAAAGCTGCTTATCGAGCCACGCTGGAATCCGCTCTCCGGCTACCCGTCACCACGGCCCGCAAAGGATTGCCATCCTCTGGCTGCGGCCACAGGAAATGATACGAGGCAATCTCCCAGCACCTTCGATCGCAGATGGGCCACTACCAGAAGCGCCGGGGACGGTGGCATTTGAGAAATTGCTAGACCGCAAGAATTTTCCCCGCGCTCAAGCAGGTGCACTGAAATGGCTAGTCGATGGTGCTGGATTTTTCTCAGAGCTGGACTGCCAGATTGCACGGGCGCGGAACTCGACCAACGTGCAAATCTATATCTTCGATAATGACGACATCGGTGTGCGCTATGCAGACCGCCTGAAGCGTCGAGCTCAAGATCTGCGGGTGAGAGTTCTCATGGATGACATGGGGACCACTTTTGCCTCCACCGCTCCACCTGAAGCACTAGCACCTCGCGGATTTTCTCCCCCACCCGACATGGCGGACTATCTGAGAGAAAATTCGAAAGTCAGCGTCCGTCGCATTCTTAATTCGTGGCTTGTGGCAGATCACACCAGGCTTCAAATACCGTTAAACACTTCGGGCACTAACCAAGATCACTTCCACTTTCACAAGCAACAGTAATTTTTGGAATTCTTGGCGGTTTTCCATATCCGATAAGCTTGGATTTCGATTCCTATAGGAGCTTCTTGATCGACTCACGGAGGTAGGTCATTACCCCATGGCTAAGACAATGTGGCACTGGCTATCTTGGAGGCGTGAAGCCAAACAATCTACCAAATATGAAAACTAGCAAAAACACACTCTCGGATACTCCCATCATGTATAAGACGGGTAACGATCTTCCGCTCAATGCGCGGACCGAATTAAACTCACTCATGAACCTGCGACTGGCATCTGCCATTGATCTTCAGCTTCAGATGAAGCAAGCGCATTGGAATGTGAAAGGTCCGAGCTTCATCGGTCTGCACGAACTGTTCGACAAGATCGACGAAGCCGTTGAAGGCTATGTAGACATGATCGCAGAGCGCATCGTGCAGCTTGGCGGCGTCGCTGAAGGAACGGTGCGCTTGGCAGCCAGCCGCTCGCGGCTCGACGAATATCCAGCCACCATTTCAGACGGAATGGCGCACGTCGATGCAGTGGCCACCGCGCTCTCAAGCTTTGGTCAAGAAGCGCGCGCTACCATCGGTGAAGCGGAGGAACTCAATGACGCAGCCACAGCGGATTTGTTCACCGAGATTTCACGGGGAACTGACAAATGGCTGTGGTTTGTGGAAGCTCATTCACAGGCGACTACATAATAACTAACTTCTGACAAAAAAAGCTAACACAAGCAATTCTATGAGTGAACTAAGTATCATCATAACCCATACTCTCAACGTGGGAATTGACTTCGAGAAAAACAACGAGCACGTCAATATAACCCGTGGAATGGTTCGGGAACGCGCGGTCGAACTTGCAGTATTCAATGGCCGAAAACCGCATGAAGCGTGCAAGTCCGATTGGGAGAGCGCAAAACGGGAAATGGTCGGACTGCAGGAAACATGAAATTGGGTTGATCTGCCCTTGTAATATCGATCCAACACCGATTCCTCGTTTCTAGTTCGCAATCTATGGGGTCGCTACAGGAAACGGATTATATAGCACGTTAAGCCCTTGGAAAGGGGCGTAGTGGCCTGAACTTTCCTGGGCCGACTTTGGAGTTTCCGCGCCAGAGATAGTCGCCGGTGAGACCGATGTGTTCCCAGCCGAGCGGTGAAATGTGCCCTAGCAGCGACTCGGCGGTGATTTTGCCATTGGCACGGAGGGCGGCGACATCTAGTTCCAGATAGATGGTGTTCCAAAGAATGATAGCCGAAGTGATAAGGTTCAGGCCGCTGGCTCGGTGTTGTTGTTGCTCGAAATCTCGATCCATGATTTCACCGAGACGGCAAAAGAAGACGGCTCTGGCTAGGGAGTTGCGGGCCTCACCTTTATTAAGTCCAGCGTTCACGCGGCGGCGGCGTTCCGGGCTTTGCAGCCAATCGAGCATGAAAAGAGTGCGCTCAATGCGCCCGAGTTCCCGCAAGGCTAAGGCGAGACCATTTTGGCGGGGATAGCTGCCGAGTTTGCTTAGCATCAATGAAGCAGTAATGGTTCCTTGCTTGATCGAGGTGGCGAGGCGCAAGATTTCATCCCAGTGCGCGCGGATGAGCTTGAGGTTGATCTTGCCGCCGATCATGGGCTTCAGCGTGTCATAAGTTTTGTCATTTCCTGGGAGGTAAAGCCTGGT
>JANORE010000277.1:0-1764 GCA_031415155.1 Akkermansiaceae bacterium
GATGTAAGCGGCGATGGTTTTGGCCGCAGTGCCGTCTTCGACGATGACGCTTTTGAAGGCATCTTCCCAGAGGTTTCCGGTGCGTTGGTGGGCGCGGTTGAACCATCGGGTAAAACGTTGTAACAGGCCTTCCATGAAGCGGCTGAGATCGTGCATTCGGTAGGTGTAGCGCTGGTGAATTTCTAACACTTGGTTAGAAATTTCCTCGGGCGTGCCGTTTTTCCGAGCTTCGAGAAGTTCTTTGGCGACGCCTGCCACGACGGCTTCATTATAAAGGGCTGATAGACGTTTCAGCAATTCGTCATCGGTAAAGCCATTTGCTGGCATCGCAGGGACTTCGATGAGTAGATGGATGTGGTTACACATCAAGCAGTAACAAACTACCCGGCAGCCCGTGAAGTTTTCATACATCCGCATGAACATCCGGAATTTTTCTTTATCATCAGCGAGAAACGCCCGCCGCCGATCCACGATCCGGGAGATACAATGATAGAAAATCGGTTTTTGGTGGGTTTCGGTTCGAGGAAGAATCCAGCGTTTGCGTGCCATGGGTGGAGTGAGGTGAAGATTGGGAATCAGAGCAAGAGGATTCTTGTATTATTTCGGTCCGTTTATAAACTATTAAATTTGGGAAGCAGGTCAAGAGGATTGTTTTATTATTTCGGTCCGTTTATAAATTACGGTGATCGTTTTTTAGAATGACCGCAAAATCGGATTACGGCTGGATGACCTTTAAGCGTACGAATCGTTTCCCCCCGGTGGCGGGAGTGGTAGCTGTCACCTGAAAGTCACTACTGATCGTTCCCTGACTCACGCCTACCGCCGTCCACGAGAGTGGATCGCTCAAATGAGATGTCGTTTGAACGATGTAGTTGAGATTGCTGTAGAGCTTTGGATACGTCAGAGAAATCAAGCCGTTCCTGACGCTGATGGTAGGTAAGCCTTGTGGATCACTCGTCGAATAATCGAGGCCCAGTGCATATTCCATTAAATTGCTGACTCCATCGTTATCTGGATCATCTGCTGCACCTCTTTGGCCTACAGCTGCACCAGAAATATAAGTCTCGAAGGAAGCTTCTACCAGATCCCACCCCAAGCTAATATCTCCGGTTTCATCATCATAACCGCACACTCGAACCCGGTAGGTAGCACCCGCATTGACAATTATGGAGAGTGCACTGGTGGTATCAGGGCCACTATCGTCGTCAGAGCCGAGTCTGATGAGCGACCCCAAGGAAGAACCGGTGTATACTTGGAGTGTCGTGTCGAAGTTACTGTTAGCAGTAGTGAAGGTCACGGTTCCAGTTTGAGGAGCAATCCATTTCCACCAGACCGAGCCATCATAATCATCGTCGCTAGTTGGTTCATTGGGCTCACGGGTCGCTAGACGATTGGTGCCTGTGGTAGCTCCAGCCAATCCAGCAATGATGATCGCATCCGAGAAGTGATCATTGAGCGGCGTGGACGGCGCGAGATACGTAGTGAGCGCGACTGGGATACTTAGACGTGTCCCAAACGAGTTGGAAATTTCAACGTAGTAAAGACCCTCATCTGCCAATAAAACTGCCGGAATCGTATAACTGCTTGCGATCTCATTCGAAATAACAGTTTCACCTTTAAACCAGCGATAGGCTAGATTCGTTCCGGTCGCGATTACAGAAAAAGTATGTGGAGCACCGCGCCTCACCGAGGCTGCCTCAGGTGAAGTTACAAAATTGGGCGAGTTATCCGTGACTAAGAAATTCCCCGAACTCGCGTTGGATT
>JANORE010000278.1:0-2385 GCA_031415155.1 Akkermansiaceae bacterium
AAGAATCACTTCTCCGATTTCTTGAAACCCGCCACGGCGAAATTCTAAATTCTCCCTCCGCTCACGCCGTCTGAAATACCATCCGCCTTGCTTGGCCTTTTCTTCTAACCTTCAGCGAGTCCGGTAAGCGACGGCAATTTCCTTCCAGCCTGCGGCCAAAAAGCCCGCGCTAGCAGCGGGTGAAAGCCGCCCGGTATGGACCAGCACCTTGGACGTGGGGGCTAGGTCGGCCCGGTTGGCGAAATCAGCGACTTCCCGAGTCCACGTGACATGATCCACTGGCGCGGGCACCTCAAGTTCGCCCTTGGAATTCATCCCGCCGGGTAGGCGGCCTAACACTTCGAGTGAAACATAGTCAGTGGCGCCTGAGCGTTGGCGGTCTGCTAGGATCGATAGCGCGGCGATGAGGAAATCTGCCTCTTCCGGTGAGCTGCAGGCGGTGGCCTGTTGGACCAAGCTACCACGACCTTTTGCCTCGGGCAGGGCTTCCAGTGAGGTGACGATCAGGTGGCGGCGGGTGGTGCTCAGTGCACGATTCAGTTGGAATTCACGGATGTCTTCATCCGTCACTCCCATGGCGGAAAGTGAGCGACCATCGCGAAGTTCGAGTTCCGCTTGAGTGAGCAAATAGGTGTCTTCCGGCAGTCCGACCATTTTAGTCGCCGCCACGGCCACCCCTGCAGAAGCCACTGCAGCCCCGACGCGCAGCGGCAGTCCGCCGGCGAAGAATGCCCACGTGACCTTGTCCATTTCCTCCTGCAGGCGGACATTGTCCGAGTAGGGATCGACTCCGAGCTGTTTGGCAGTTTCGAGTTTCGCCTTGCCGAATCCTGCGACATTTTTCGCTGTTTCACCGATGCTCCGTCCGACTTCGCCCGCAGAGAGTTCTGGGCTATCTTCGGAAGTGCGGGCCTTCACCTTTCCAACTCCGCGGCCGATGGCAGAGCCCATGCTCCCGAAAAAGTGGCCCACCGTCTTGGGAGCCTCCTTTAACGACTCGACCGGGTGCTTCACGATGTTTTTTACCGCGTCGATCGGTTGCTCGATGGAGCGCTTGACTCCTTCCGCGAACAGGTCGCCTCGACTGGTCTCCACCAGCGTGCGGATGGCCTCCATTTCGCGAATGCGCTGCAATGCCTGCGGCACGCCGATGGCATCGAAGGTTCCAAAGTCGCTGTCGATTTGGAAATGAGCCATATAGCCATCGGTCGGTACGTGGTTACGCACTCGGTATGAGGAGCCGCGCACCAGTTCTGGCGGCAGCAAGCTGGACGACTCTAGCAGAACGCCCTCTTCGTGGGTGGCGGGAGTCTGGGCGATGGCCGGAGAAATTAAGGCGAAACAAACGAGACGGGTGAGTAGAGATATTTTCATAAGGATTGCGTTGAGTT
Source organism: Akkermansiaceae bacterium (assembly GCA_031415155.1). GTDB lineage: Bacteria > Verrucomicrobiota > Verrucomicrobiia > Verrucomicrobiales > Akkermansiaceae > Luteolibacter. The sequence continues at coordinate 1,392 of JANORE010000278.1, forward strand.
AGGGATAGAAGGAAGGGGCAGCCAGGCGGATGCGGGCGGAAAAATCGGACGCGGTGTCGGCTGCGGACGCGGCGGTGTTGATCCGCGAGCGCGACTTGAGTTCGGCGAAAACAAGACCGCCGGTGTGCAGCGCACCCCGTTGATACAACATTTCGTCGGCCTTGCCATTCACCAGAATCCGCCAATCCCATGGACTGCGTTTCGCGGAATCATGCTGGTTGCGGATGCTGGTGGTGCAATTCGTCGTGACGGCGTGATACCAACGGGGCTTGACGTGGAGCTGGTTGAGCGCGGTGACATAATCCAGAAACCGGCCTCGCGCGTTGTCAGGAGTGATCTTGAGCCGATAGAGATAGACGTCCTCGCCCTTGCGGAAATTGGTGCGGACTCGGATGGCATCGCGCTCGTCTGCCACGATGTAAATCAACTCATACTGCCGATAAATCCCGCCGAGCGCGGAGTAGCTCTCGCCAGCTTCCTTGCGCGTCTCGATCGAGAAACAAATCGGCGGCGCGTCCGCGAATTGGAAACTGATGATCGGATGCGCCATGTAGGGCGACCCCCAATAGTTGATCGCCATGTCGATGCCAGTGAGTTTCGATAGACGCACCGTGCGGGTCTCCCAGCGCGGCGTGAATTCGGTGTCGCTGCGGTAGTCGCAGTTTCTGACGTTGTGAAACGTCACCTCATCGCCATGGATTTCCGCAGAAGCAGTCAGAGCCACGTCTGGCTGCCACACACGGTCGGTGAGAGGCTTGAGCGTGAGCCACCACGCAAGAACAGCGGCGAAAACTGCGAACACCGCGCCAATTTTCCGCCACGGACCTCTGATGAAAATCGCCGTAATCAATAACGCGAACGCGAGAAAAACTGCCGCCATGGAACGCACTGCTGGCCATGGAAAATCGAAGTAAAACGCACCGACTGACCACAGTGCGGCAAGCACAGCTAATAGGGTGGCAAGGACGAGGCCAGTTCTGGAGACGAGACGGAT
>JANORE010000279.1:0-1963 GCA_031415155.1 Akkermansiaceae bacterium
GCGAATCTTAAGAACCTGAAATTTGATCTTTTCTCTAAAGATTCGCACGATTCGCCGGATTCGCGGTGCCTCAAAAATCTTCATCGGACGATCAATCCGGAAACAAACTGCCGTGCTCGCTCGGTGCGCTTTTCAAAAAGCCAGTAAAGCGCGGTGGCTAGCGCAACAGATCCCGCAAATAAAACGGCGAAAAGCCCGTAACCATAAGCTCCCGGCGTAAATTGTTTTCCGCGCAACACGGTCGCGGCGAAGAGGAACAGAACCGGGAAATGCACCACATAGAGCGTGTAAGAAATTTCCGAAACATAGCGGGCGAACGGTCGCATGAAAGCCAAACTCCGCCACGCTCCGAGCAGCGCAATCATCCAGATGCTGAAGGTGATGCCGACGGCGTAGTCGCTGCCGAGCGGTGAGCCAGTCTTGCTCAAGGCTAAACTTGCGACGAACAAGAGGAAACCACCGCCAATCCAAGCAATGCGGAGTTTTCCCGTAAGTCGATTTCCAATCAGCCAAACTCCGACGCCGAGCAGCCAGATCAAACCATTCGAAGAAATGGCAAGTGGCAGCCACCAGATGATGACGCCACCGAGCAGCAACCAAGCGGCGCATTTCAGCGGACTTTTCCGTGACGATCCAATTCCGCCGACGAGCAGAGGGAAAATCACGTAATACCAAAACTCATTGGCCAGACTCCACAACGGGCCATTCGAGCCGAAGACGGGGACTGAAATGTTTTGCAGAAAAACCAAATTCCCGAAAAACGCGGAGATTCCAAATGCGCCTGTCTCGGCAGAATCCGGTCCGCTCATCCAAAGATGCCGGAGTTTTCCCGCGTAAGCTTCGGGCGCGAAATGATTACCGATCTGGTCGCACAAAACCGTCAAAATCAAAGCCGGAAGCAAAACCACCCACAGTCGACTGAGTCGGGCAAGCGCGTAGTAGCTCCACGTAAAACGTTCTTTTTTCAGCGCATTTAAAACACCACCACCGACAAAGTAGCCCGAGAGAACAAAGAAAACCATCACCGCCTGATGATGAATCCCGGTGGCAAAGTAAAAAACTTTCGTCAATGGGCCGGGCGCTACCAGCTCGCCTAAATCCTGAAAAATAAATCCGCGGATGTGAGCCGCCAGCACGATCAATGCGCTCAGGCCACGGATCAGATCCAGCATTTCGTCGCGCTCTTTCATCGATCTCACGCTTGCTCCTGCCGTCTCATGAGCAGTTTGACGAGGGCTTGATCGATCCAGCCGATGCGGGCCGGAGCCGCTTTTTTTGCCGCAGCGATGGCGTGGATCAATCCTGCCGCGAATTTTTGCGGACTCCATTGATCGATGATTTCCGCGCTGGCTTTTCCGGCGGTGAGAAGTTCGGCGGCGTTCAGGCTGGCCAGCCACTTGAGCGCGGCAGCGATTTCGCCGAGGTGGTGTGGGGAAAATGTCTGACCATTCACTCCTTTTTTTACCAAGTCCTCGGCGCAACCGCAGCGATCCGAAACCGCGACAGGAATGCCCGCTGCCATCGCTTCATTGACGACCAGCCCCCATTGTTCGGTGGTGCTAGCGTGAATGAAAGCGGCGGCGAGGCCGTAATAAGTCGGCAAATCATGGTAGCCAATCGGGCCGGGGAGATGGATTCGTTCGGCGAGGTTTAAATCGGCGATTTGCTTTTCCAGCTCGGCCCTCAGCGGTCCGTCGCCCACAATCACCAAGTCAGGAACTTCCCCGTTCAGGCTGCCGTAGGCTTCGATCAAGCCGCCGAGGTTTTTCTTTTCCGTGAATCGAGCGACTGCGAGGAAATAGCGCGGCGGGAGTTTTCGTTCAGCTCGCATCCTCACATCTGCTTGTCGTGCTTCGTCCGCGCCACGAGCAAAGTGCGAATTTTCTACTGCGTTGTAGCCGTGGAAAACCCGATTCGCAGGTAATCCTAGCTCGACTAAATAATTCTTCTGCGGAGTGCCACC
>JANORE010000280.1:0-3471 GCA_031415155.1 Akkermansiaceae bacterium
GGACTTCGGCTAACGGCTCATCCGTAATCGATTCAAAACCCCATCCGCTTACATAAGAGGAAGCAACATCTTCAAGTTCTCCGACATCGTATTTTTGATTATGTATCATTGAATAAGCCCCAGGACTTTCATCGAGATAACGTGAGGCTACATGCACCCGATTAATATTCACTTCACCACATTTACACGGATTCTCTTCTCCGAACACCGAAGCGGATAGAGTCAGTAAACATAAAGAAGTGATAGCGAATATACGTCGATGAAAATGGAGCATGGGAAGGGTGATACTAGAAATTAAAAAATGATCTCCATCAATACAGTGGAGTGAGAACTCTCAGGTTGCTTGTCGTGACGGCGGTGTAATCTGGTAAAAGTGGAAAGGCATCTTCACTATCAGAAATGCCATCGCCATCGGTATCGAACAGCAGCGGGTGAGTGCCTGCTGCGATTTCTTGAGCATTTGTCAGACCATCGCCGTCTGGATCATCGGTGGGAGCTTGGATGAGATTTCCAAAATACTGAATTTCCCAAGCATCCGGCAAATCGTCAAAGTCAGACATCGGCGGACTGAATGGATCACTCCCGAGAGTGTAGACCTCGTCCGCATTGGAATATCCATCGCCATCGAAATCCGCATCTCTTGCTTGCTGGAGCGACGTGATGTTTGGATCATCCACATAGTTCAAGCGGATAAAAAACTTGGAAGAACCCTGGACCGCTAACCCATAACTCTTCGGCCCCATCCCATACTCCACCATCGGTGCGAAATTCCAGTTCACCAGATCCAGCGACCACTGCATGAAATACGTCCGCTGCGTCACCCCCGCCCACGCCGCCTGCCATGTCCCCGCCCCGGTCGGCGCGAACGCCACTTGCGGCTGGGCGGATTGTGCCTGCAATGGCCCAGCAAAGACGGCAAGCAGGCCGCTTAGATAAATCAAACGGGTATTCATGGTTTGGCTTCTTCGTGGCGATTTTTCACCCCTACGGGTGAGGAGGATTCACGTTTCCAAAATGTGATCGTGACGTCTTCCGGCTGAGGTGGATTGGCTAACAGAAATGCCTTCCGCTCCTCGTAGGCTTGGGTTCTAGAATGATAGGCGGCGGCCATTCGCTCGCCTTCGATCTGATAGAGATCGTGCATACCTTCAATCACTGCCATCGCTTCCCGGTCACTCACATTTTCCTCGGTGACGACGAATGCGGGTCCGCCGGATGCGAGATCGGGCAGTTTCGGGATTTCCAGAGGATCGGAGGCCCGGTCGTGCTTTTCTAACAAAGCGGCTCTCTGTCGTGTATCTTCATTGCCAAGGCCCATCATCAGTCCGTATTGGCGGACTTCGCCATCCGCCGCCTTGATCTGATAGATGCCAAACCCGCCGAAATGATTGAAATCCAGATTCGACCAACCCGAGATTTCGTTTTCCTTTTCGCCATTGAAATAGCAGCGTAAAAACGTCCGTGAATGATCGTAGACCGTCGCGGAAATGAAGACCAACTCCGTCCAGGAGTGGCTTTCACGCAGCTCTTCCATCCGCGCGACCACCGCCGGATCGTTGGGCCGCAAAGCTGGCAATGGCGGCGGTAAATCAGGCAGACCGGGATCTTTCACGAGCTGCACCGTGACGTTGATGGTTCCCTTCACGGGTGGTAATCCATCCATCTCAGGAGCTTTTTCAACCTTCATTCGATGGGTGACGGCGCTCTGGATCGTGAAATCGATAGGCTCCGGTTTCGCCACGGGGGCGGCAGGCGCGCCATCCGCGATCGGGCCGGGAATGCAGGTTTCATGGCGAATCGCAGCTTCTTCGACCGCTTCTTGAGCATGGACAAAGAGCGGCAACATTGCCGTCCAGAGAACCGATAAAATTTTTATGTGCTTCATAACAGCTTCAATATTTAAGGGAGTGTTGTCTTCAAGGACAGTCAAATGTTGTGATGATCTTGTCTCAAAGCTCATTTGCTTCGATACACTTGGAGTGAGGTTGCTCTGCTACTCATAAACAGCAAGGACGAAATTGCTACGGGTCGGTTCTCTAATTCTTAACATGCGGGAGTGTCTCTTTTTCCAGACTCCGCAAGTTCTGGTTCATTTGGGTCGAATGACCCAGATGAAGCATATCTACGGCGTTTTTTGTCTCGATTAAAGCACCAGCGTGAATTCCAAGGATTAACACTTCGAGATGTTGAAAAAAAAACTGGAGTGAGTAATGCCCATCTTTCCCGTGCAGAGCGTGGCTTGAGCGAACCTGGAATGGTAGTCCTCAGGCGCTGGTGCCGTGCATTAGATCTCGAATTTGAAGCGATGTGTCGTGAGGCGGAGCAAAGTGACTCCTCAACCATTCCTTGAAGAATTGGTATTTCTTCTGCAACGAAAGTGATGTCTCGCTCTGTCAAAAAAACCACGATGCAGTTTGTCTTGCGCTCTTCCTGGGAGCGTGAGGATTTGTGTGTATCAGCCTTGTACGGAGTAAGCGGAACCTGGCACCAAGGGATATATACTGCCACACTTCCTATTTTGTGGGAAACGTTGGGGCAATCCATTGAGCGACGGCATCATTTCCACAAATCATCATGCGCGGCAGCATCCCTCATTCCGCCTGACTCACTTCCAGTTCTGCGGTGCTGATTCGGTCGCGTTTCTTCAGGAAAAATAACGCTCCGAGAAATGCCCAGAATACATTGCAAGCGAAGCCCACCAACGAAGCTGCAACGGCTGTCGCAGGCGGCACTCCAGCGAGATCATGCATCAGCACCTCGAACAATTTCTCACGAACCCCGATTCCAGCAATCGAAATGGGTAATCCACTGATGGCATCAATCACTGGCATCGCAGAGATGACCGCCCCATATTCTGCATTTCCGCCCACCGCCCGCATCCCACAGTAATAGGAGGTGAAATAGAAAAATAACATCAAGAATGAAGCGAGTAATCCACCGAATGCATATCTCCAATTTTTACGATAAACATCATATAGCTGAGGAATTTTCGTCATCACTGGCCAACGCGCGAAACGATCATTGCCATGGATGATCCGGTGCACGGGCGGTGAAGCACAAATGAAAATCATCGCCACCATCGCCAAGCCTCCACCGAGATAAAACCACGCGAAATGGATCACACCACGGCCTAGGATGCTTTGGTCCACGATGGCATCAAACTTGGCCACCGAGATAATGAAAAATAAAACGGCGAGCGAGACCAGACCTGCTAGATGATCCGCCATGACCGCCATGGTGATGACCAGTTTCTTTCCGGGATGATCCCGCATCAGCAAAATAATCCGGGCTGCATCACCGCCGATGCCACTCACCGAGGCGAGACTAAAAAGGCTGTCGATCATCGTCAGCTCGATCATCCGCCCCAAGCTCACGGGCAAGAATTGACCACGTAAAAATAGCCAACAGCGCAGTGCGAGAAACACGATGGAGACCCCGGCCATGATGGCTCCCGCAGCGCACCAACGGTAG
>JANORE010000281.1:0-8555 GCA_031415155.1 Akkermansiaceae bacterium
CCAGATGGACCGGAACGATCAAATGAGCGGCGATTTCTCCGCACGGCGCAGTGGATTTCCACGGATTATGCAGCACGACATTCTCGGAAACAGCAAGATCGTGGGTGGGCCATTGCTGGACATGGAAGGACGCTGCATCGGCATGAACATTGCCCGGGCCAACCGAGCAGAGAGCTACGCGATTCCGGTGGAAAATCTCAAGGAACTGGCTGAGCGGATGATCGAGCAGTCGGGAAAATAGGCCGTTGCTTAAGAGATCGGTAATTTTCACCAATCGGATTGCACGTCTGGCTTGAACGGGAAACACTGCCCGGCAGATGAGTGGATGGACAGAGACAACGTTGCGGGCGGCGGCTTCATGGCAGGCATTTAAAGAAGGGAAATCACTTTTCGAAACCGGGATGGTGGCCGAGGCATTGGCCGGGCAAATGGGCTGGCAAGGCACGGTGCGGATGGGAAAACGGATGATGAAAGTCAGCGTGACCGTGAAGTCAGCGACGAATTTCGAAACACGCTGTCCTTGCCCAGATAATCAGAGAAGTGGCGCGGTTTGCTGCCATGCCGTCGCCACTGGACTGGCGGCGATTTCAAAACCACCTTTGAAATCAGCCGCCCAAGCGACCATTCAAAAACCCGCTGCGCCTGCTGTCATGACCACAGCGTGGCAAGTGTTGTTGCCACTGAATTGGCGGGATGCGCTGAAACGCGGGAAACTCGCCGCAACTCTGGCCACTGCGGCGAACGAGGAAATTTCTCCAGCGGACGAGCGATTAAGCACTTGGCTCACCAAGGAAGGCGTGGCCCACAAGGAAATTTTGAGCCTTAACATTGACGGGTCAAGGACTTCGACATTTCTGGAAGCCATCGCTGAACACCCAAGACTGGCGGTCGGAAAGGATCGATTATTGATCCAGATTCGTTCGGGTGAAAGGCTCCGTTTGGCCGAGGCGAACCACGGTGAAGAGGAAATCCAGCTTGTTCCGGACTCAGAACTGGGTCCTTGGCTGGAAATCGGCGGCGCATTTTGGCAAATCGGTGAGGACTCGGTGATCCGCGTCGGAGAAGGGAATATTCCGGCGGAAATCTCATCGGCATTCACCGAGCTAGCTCAAGGGAAATCCGTCAAAATTCCGACCTATCGGTTTTTTAATCACCTCAATGCTTGGCAAGAATGGCTGAACTTCCCGGCAGACTCGTGGCTGGAGTCACTCCATTTCGTCCCAGCCGCTGCCAGTTTCGAGCTCTCACTCGAAGGTTCGCTCGAACATTTAGAGGCGCAGCTTAGCGTGCGTTACGATTCCTCTCCGCCAGTTCCGCCGGGCCTGGGAAAAGTCGATGGCTTACCACGTTTGATGGACGACCATTGCCAGATCCGAGATTTAGCGAAGGAGGAGAACGCGACCCGTCGGTTGGCGAAGGCTGGCTTTGAAATTGAAAATTTTTCAAACGGTCGTTGGGTGATGAAAGGCGAATCAGCGATTCTCGATTTTCTGACCCGATCGCTGCCAGTTTTCAGAAAAGAATGGACGGTCATCGAAGGCGAGCGGTTCGGTCATGTGCAAAAACAAGTCGCCGTCGTCTCGCCAAAAATTGAAATCATCGGCTCAGGTGAGGACTGGTTAAGTTTCGATCTATCATTTCAAACGAGCGATGGATTCCAAGTTTCCGCAGCAGATGTCCGCAATCTTCTGAGAGCTGGAAAAGGCTCAGGGCGCGGCGCTGGCGGACGCCGATTGATCATCTCGGATGAGGTCTCGAGTGTCATTGATCCGATGTTTTCGGACCTCGACTTAAGGCAGGAGAATGGTCATTTCGTCACCTCTGCACGGTCAGGAGAGATCATTAAAGAAATCCGTAATAAGATTAATAAGTCACAAACCTCCAATGATTTATCAGTTGATTTTAAATTTGACCCACCCGCCACATTGCAAGCTGAGCTCCGGCCTTATCAATCGCTCGGTGCGGGCTGGATGCTGGATCGGGCGCAACGCTTCGGCGGAGCACTTCTAGCGGATGACATGGGCTTGGGGAAAACGATTCAAACAATCGCTTTAATTGAGCGCTTGTTCCACGAGGAAATCAATGACTCTGGAGTGGTCATGGTGGTGGCGACAGCCTCGTTGCTGGGAAATTGGCACGCTGAGTTTTCTCGGTTCGCGCCAGCACGGCGAGTTAGAATCCTCCATGGGACGAATCGAGATACGGAACGGGAAAAGGTCGAGCCGGGCGATGTCATCCTCACTAGCTATGGGACGCTGGCCCGAGATTTGGCCTATCATTTGAAAAAAGACTACCGAGCGGTGGTGGTGGACGAAGCCAGTTTGATGCGGAATCCCGATACGGATCACGCCAAGGCGATTGCGAAATTGCGGGCGACTTGCCGGATCGCGCTCACTGGAACCCCGATCGAGAATGGGGTTCAGGATCTTTGGTCAATTTTCCGTTTTATCCAACCAGGTTGGCTCGGCGGGCGAGATGATTTTAAGAATCGCTATGAACAAGCACTTGCCATTGGCGAGTCGCCAGGCGCGGTGATGGAGCGACTTCGGTTAAAAATTTCTCCATTCCTGCTGCGGCGGACCAAGGAGCAAGTTGCGCCTGAATTACCGTCTAAACTCTTCATTGATGAATTCTGCGATCTCAGTGGCGACCAGCAGGCAGTTTATAAAGAGCTGCTCATCGAGGGGCGCAAACGGGTAGATGCCATCGCCGATTCGGGAAATAAGGGCGCGGCCCGGATGCAAATGCTCACCGCGTTATTGCGGCTACGACAGACTTGTTGCGACCTCGCACTACTTAAAAACGAAAGATTCAATCAACTGTTGGTTGCTCGGCGTTCTGCCAAACTCCAACGGTTGTTGGAGTTGATCGAGGAAGCCGTGAGTGGAAATCACCGAATGTTGATATTCAGTCAATTCCAAACCCAATTGCGGGAAATCGAGAAATGTATTTCTGAGCGTGGTTGGGAGAGTTTGCGACTGGATGGCCAGACGCGGAACCGCCAACAATTGGTGGATCGATTCCAGCAAGCCGACGGTCCACCTGTATTCTTGATCAGTCTCAAAGCCGGTGGCTACGGGCTGAACTTGACGGCTGCAGACACCGTCGTTCACTTCGATCCGTGGTGGAATCCTGCGGCAGAAGCCCAAGCAACCGACCGCGCCCACCGGATCGGGCAGACTCGGCCCGTCACGGTTTATCGCTTGCTCACTCGCGGCACGGTCGAAGAAAAAGTGGTCCGTCTCCAAGCCAAAAAACGCGAACTCGCTTCAGTCATTGATGAAAACGGGGCCGGAGAAGCCGCTGGCTGGAGCATGGATGAGTTAGAGTCGATACTCTCAGATTAGTTTTACGTAAAACTGAAATGGATGGAGATACCGCCGCACGTCATCAAACCAACTGCGTCTCCACGAGGAAGCGATACGTCCCGTTTTTCGCGATGAGTTCATCGTGCGAACCGCTCTCGATGATTTTCCCTTGGCTGAAGACGAGGATGGAATCGGCGTGACGGACGGTAGAAAGCCGATGCGCGATGACGAGGCTGGTGCGGCCTTGCATCAGGCGTTCAAGGGCTTCGTTCACGAGGCGCTCGCTTTCGGAATCAAGCGCGGAAGTCGCCTCATCGAGCAATAAAATCCGCGGATCGGCTAAAATGGCGCGGGCGATGGCGATCCGTTGGCGCTGGCCACCAGAGAGCTTCGTGCCGCGTGGGCCGACGAGTGTTTCGAAGCTCTCGGGTAGCGCGGTGATGAAATCGTAGGCATTGGCTTGGCGTGCGGCAGCTTGGATTTCATCGAGGCTAGCACCGGTTTTCCCGTATTCGATGTTCTCGCGAATCGTTCCACCGAACAGCAGCACTTCTTGCGGGACGATGGCGATTTGTGAGCGCAGTGCGGTGAGCGCGAGACTGGATGCCGGGCGATGATCGAATAGGACGCTGCCCGTTTCTGGATCATTGAAGCCGAGGATTAGGGAAAAAACGGTGGATTTCCCAGCTCCAGAGGGACCGACGAGGGCGATGCGTTGGCCGGGCTGGACGCGGAAACTGAGGTCGCTCAGAACTTGAGTTTCCGGGCGTGAAGAATAACGGAAAGAAACGTTTTCGAAGGAGAGCGCTCCGGCGAGCTTGGCCCCGGAATCGCCATCGGTGCGTTCAGGTGCCATTTCTAACAATTCACGGAGGCGATCCGAGGCGCCAGCCGTTTGTTGAAACTGCGAGATGATTTCAGGAAACGAGCCGAGCGATGCGCCGACGAAGATCGAGAACAGAATGAAGGAAACGAAGTTCGTGCCGTTGATTTCGCCATGGGCCAGCATCCGTGCGCCATACCAAGCGACGAAGGCGATCGTGCCGAAAAGCGCGAAAATGATGAAGGAAAGAAACGCCGCTCGCGACATGGCACACGCATGGTCACGCCGAAGAAGCTCGCTAAGGAGCGGTCGTAGCGCGTCGCTTCGTAGGGTTCATTCGTATAGGATTTCACGTCTGCGATGCCTTGGACGGTTTCCTCGACAACGGTGCCCGCCTCGGCCAGAGAGGCTTGCGCGGCCTTGGAAAATCCCCGGACTTTCCTGCCGAAAAAAGCGATGGCGAGCACGACGAACGGCACACTGCCCAGCATGATGAGCGAGAGTTTCCATGAGGCGACAAAGATGAAAATCAAGCCGCCGATGAGAATCACCGTCTGTCTGACGGCTTGCGGGACCGTATTGAGAAGGGTGTCACGGACGACGCCGAGATCGGCAGAAAAACGCGTGCTCAATGCGCCTGCTCGTTCTTCTTGGAAAAACGGAATCGGCAAGCGCACGAGATGGGCAAACAGATCACGGCGCAGATGATTCATCGCAGATTCCACCGAACGAATGAAGCCGATGACTCGGAAAAACGCGATGAATGCCTGCACGGCGAGGACCGCGACTAGCGAGAGGACGACGCGATCCGACTTGGCGAGAATCGCTTGTGGATCGACCCCATTTTTCAGCGCATCGGTAGGATTTCCAATGAGTTCTTTGAGGAACCACGGGAATGCCAACGAGAGCATGGCGGTGAAAAATAAGGCGAAGAGTGACGGGAAGAAAATCGCTTTTTCCTTCATCAAGTAGCCGAGAATCCATCGGTGTGAGGAAATGGATTTTCGAGGCTTGGGCTGTGACATGGCTGGATGGGAGACGATGAAACGGGTGCCGTCAATGGCAGGAATTTTCTTGATCATTCTTACTTACAGCCCATGTTTCAAATCACTGATTCTTTATGAAAAATCCAGCTTCGTTGATCACCCTTGTCACCGCAATTTTAAGTCTTCCTGCTTCAGCAGTGATCGTCGCCGGTGCGAGTGGCGGCGGTAATACGATCAACAATACGACGCGTGCCCAGATGGAAGGGGAGTTAAGCACGTTTTTTCCTGCTTACGACAATGTCATCCGATATTCCGATGCGTCTGGAATCTATCTGGGGCATGATGCGGTGACACGCGATGTCTGGGTGCTAACAGCCCGCCATATCACTGGATCTGCGGCGGCGATTAGCATTGATGGGCAGGCTTACAACTTCGGTGCGGAGTTTTTTCCCGGCGGTGATTTGCGCCTAGTCCGCTACCGGCGCGGTGATGGAGCGGTCCCTTCTCTTCCAGCGGTGCAAATTTCCAGTACGATGCCAGTCGCATCCACCGCACTAGTCGTGGTAGGTTATGGTCAAAATCGTACGCAAAATGCGACGACTGATGCGAACACATCAGATGCCGTGTCGGTGGTGGTCGGAAGTGGCTACAACTGGACTGGACCGAGCATCAAGCGGTGGGGCACCAACGAGATTGATGGAGAGTTTCTCAATGGACTTGAAGTTGGGACTCCGGTGAGTGGAACGACCGGGACATTCAATATCGGAGTCAACTCTGTCGGCTTCATGACCGATTTTGATCAGCCGGGGACTGGCGAGTGGTTGAGTAGTAACGAAGCGCAAGGTTCTTTGGGCGATTCCGGCGGCAGTGCGTTTTATTTCAACGGCACCGAATGGGTATTAACGGGGATTTATTCCGCCGTTGCAGGCTTCGATGGCCAAGCTGGAAGTACGGCAGCCTTCGGGAACCTCAGCATCCTCACCGATGTCGCGAGCTACAGCCCGACGATCCAAAGTCTGATCGGCACATCTCTCATTCCTGAGCCGACATCGTCATTGCTGGTGATGATTTCCAGCCTCACTTTGTTGGTACGCCGCAGACATAATTGATCAGGTGGTTTTTCAAATTTCTATCACGATCCTAATTTCAAAATCGCCGCAGAAATGAGGTCTTCCATACCTGCTTCCGTGCGGATGTAAATTTCTTGTAAGCCTTTCGTAGATTGGGTCACCGCCTTGAGACCGCCGGAAACTTTGCGCTGAATTTTGATCGTTCCGGTGGCACTGCCCTGTCCGAGGGATTTACCGCCGTAGGAACGCCCGATGATCACGCCGATCACTCCTTCGAGTGCTTCGATCTTGCGCATGATCTGATGACACTCCTTCGATGAACTTTGATGTCGTCCGCGCGAAGGCATGAGCTGGAATGAGTTTCGATCAAATATTTATTTGCCGAGTTCTGTCGCACGCTCGACAGCAGCTCCCACGGCCTCAATCAAAGCAGACCGCAGGCCATGTTGTTCCAGAGCTGCCAAGCCAGCAATGGTGGTGCCGCCTGGGGAAGTCACCATGTCCTTGAGAACCGCTGGATGCTCACCCGTTTCTAGGACCATTGCTGCGGAGCCCAGAACCGTCTGGGCAGCTAGACGGATCGCATCTACCCGTGGAATCCCAGCCCGCACCCCACCATCGGCCAATGCCTCGATGACGACGTAAATGTAAGCCGGGCCGCTGCCAGAAAGTCCGGTGACGGCATCCATCAAGCGCTCTGGCACCTCCACGGCAAGGCCGACTGCGCTGAGCAATGCTTGTGCCGAGTCTGCGTCGGCCTGAGTCGCTCTCGTGCCCAGACAGTAACCCGCAGCGCCTTTTCCGATCAGAGCCGGAGTATTTGGCATCGCCCGGATGACCCGGAAATTTTCACCCGCCGCCGCTTCCAGTGCCGCGAGTGTCACTCCGGCTGCGATGGAAATGACCAGTCGTGGAAGGTGATCCGCCAGGTTCGCAGCATCGGCAAGTACCGAGGAAATATCCTGCGGCTTGGTGCAGAGGAGGAGAACATCGCAAGTGGTGACGATTTCCGAGAGGCTCGCGGAGACTCTGGCTCCCGTCGCCTTCGCAAAGGCTTCCCGGGATTTTTCGTAAGGATCACAGCCCATCACATCATCCGCGAAGACGACTCCGGCACGGATTGCGCCTTGGATGAGTGCCGTTCCCATTTTCCCACAACCGATAACTCCTAACTTCATGTCGAGAAACTACGCATGAGGCAGCAACGCACGCCAGCGTCATTTTACTTGGAGATCTTCGCGCGACATGGCCATCCTCCGGCCATGAAAATCCGGCTGCTCACGATGTCACTTCTTGGCTGTATGTTCGCCAGTGGCGCAGAATCTAGCGGCCCCGTGAAAACGAAAATCGTTGATGGCGAAAAGGTCATCATTTTACCTCTGCCCGAGGAGGAACCGGCCAAGGCAAAGGTCGTAGATGAGGCTCCGGTGGCGGCACCCGAGAAGCTACCTAGCGTCGAAGATGCCATCCCTGCCCCCGTGAAAAATCTCGCCGAGCCTGCGATGATCGATCTGCCGAGTGGGACCACGATGGCGGTGACAGCGGCCTCGGAAAAAGCCCAAGCCCATGTCAACCAAGGCATCTATCATCTCCACGGTGGATGGGAGTTTGAGGCCAGCCGCCACTTCGCCGCTGCCATGCGCGAAGATCCAGATTGCCTACTCGCGCATTGGGGAATGGTCATGGCATTGCTCACTCCATCGCCGGAAACGGGCTTGGCTCGAAACGCGGCTGCCGATCGCTTGCTGGAACTCGTCAACCAAGGAAAAGGCACCGAGCTGGAGCGCGGCTATGCTTACGGTTTGATCAAATACATGGAAGAAGGTTCGAACGGAGCCGCCGAGGCATTTCGTAAAATCGCCGCAAAATTCCCGAACGATTTGCAGGCAGGCATCTTCGCCGCGCTTTTCAGCCGCACCGGCTACGACGACCTCGGCGATGCCACACCCAGCCAAGAAGCCGCCGAGAAAACCTTGCTGGCAGCGATTGAGAAAAATCCAGAAAACCCGCTACCACTCTACGCACTGCTCTCGATCCGGGCCGAAGCGCCCGATCTGAGCGCTTCGGTGGAACTCGCCCGCAAGCTGTGCCAAATGACTCCAGACTATGGGCCGTATCTTCATTTGCTAGGGCATTATGAATGGCGCAGCGGCCAGCACGGCAAGGCTGCCTCAGCATTTGGCCGCGCATCCACCTATTTTGAACACTGGATGGAGGAAAATAAAGCCACGGTCGCGGATTGCCCAGAGTGGGTGAAATCCGAGTGCTATCGTAGCGTCTCGATGGCTTCGAAGGGGGATTTCGACAACGCCTTCGCCGCGGCTCGCCTGATCGCCGCTTCCAAGTTTCCTGAAAATCGATTGGCCTC
>JANORE010000282.1:0-9372 GCA_031415155.1 Akkermansiaceae bacterium
GATCTCATCGAAAAGCGCGACCGGGAAACTGCCAAACCTTCCAAACTCCGAGCGCTTGATCTCTTAAAACATCTGGCCCATGAGCATTCTTTATCTGGAGCGGATTTATCAAGAATCCTCGGCAAAGCCACATCTTTAGGCCCCATGATTTTGCGTGGTGAACGGAAGTTAACAGCCGCTCACGCGGTCTGCCTCGGCAACTATTTCGGTCTTCGCCCAGATATTTTTCTGGGCTGAAGCGACCAAAAGTGAACTATACAAGCCAACCATGAGCCTTGGTCGTGCCAAGCTCCTCGAACATCGAACATTAAAGAACAAACATCGAAGTGAAGAAAATCCCAAGATAGGACATTTGCCTTGCACCAGACCGTTTCCATTTTTCTGACGCGCTCATTTTTCTCAATAGTGGAAATTTCGCCGCAGGAGGTATCCAAAAATTCTTTGACGACCTTGGCTCCTTGGCGTTTCAGACGCTTTATTTAGATGGGATTCAACGCCAAGGAAGAGAAGTTTTTCCAGATAGGTCGTGGAAACGACGGCGATTTACACGCAAGTGAGTATCGAGTGCCTCAAAGCGGTCCACGCCCTCTGCCACCCAGCGGAAAATCCAAAAGAAAACCTTTGCTGCGATACTATTTAATAGTATCTTTATTGGCAGTTGAATAACCGTCACCGCCACACGCTTGAGCAGATCTTCAAGAATCCAGTCCTCGCATCAATCAAGTGGGCAGACATTGAAGCCCTTTTGGTTGCGTCAGGTGCTGAGATTTCAGAAGGTCGAGGCTCAAGAATTCGGTTCATACTCAATGGTGTGAGGGCAGTTTTTCATCGACCGCATCCTGAACCAACCACCGATAAAGGAGCGGTGAAATCCATGCGGAGATTTTTAACAGAAGCAGGAGTCCAACCATGATGACACATAAAGGATATAAAGGATCAGTGCGCTTTGACGACGAAGGCGAAATTTTTCATGGCGAAGTGATGGGTTTGCGAGATGTGGTGACTTTCCAAGGCCGCACAGTGGACGAACTTAAAACCGCCTTCAAAGAGTCTATTGATGACTATTTGGAATTTTGCGCCAGCCGTGGTGAAGAGCCAGACAAGCCATTTTCAGGACGGTTCTTGCTTCGAATTGAGCCATCGCTTCACCGCCGCCTTGTCGAGTTGAGCGGAGGCGATGGAGAAAGCCTCAACAACTGGATTAGCTCAAGATTGGCAGGGTTCGTTGGGCAATAACTGAAACCCACAAGCCAACCATAAGCCCTGGTCGTGCCTAGCTCCTCGAACATCGAACATTGAAGAACAAACATCGAACATCGAAGTGAAGAAAATCCCAAGATAGGACATTTGCCTTGCACCAGAGCGCTTCCATTTTCCTGACGCGCTCATTTTTCTCACAAGTTAAAATTTCGCCGCAGGAGGTATCCAAAAATTCTTTGACGACCTTGGCTCCTTGGCGTTTCAGACGCTTTATTCAGAAGGGATTCAACGCCAAGATACCAAGGAAGATACGTTTTTCCAGATAGGTCGTGGAAATGACGGCGACCCACACGCAAGCTCTAACAACTCAAAGCCGTCCCCCTGCCCCGGCGAAGGTAAAAATAGAAAATCCAGCCTCGCCAAACGCCAGCTCTGAGGTGAAATCCTAGGTATGATTGGATCTGAAAAAGTGCGCCGCTTAGCTGAAGGTTACTCCAATCTTAACGACGAGGAACGGCATGAGTTCGTCAGTCTCGTGGTCCCATCCGATGAGGCAGAGGTTAGCACCGAGTGGCGCAGTGAAATCAACCAACGCGCTCGTGACATTGACGAAGGCCGGGTCCAGCTCGTCGATGGCGAAGACTTCTTACGTCGATTAAAAGCCGTCTAATGCTCATGATGCGCTTTCGTTTACATCCTGAAGCGGATGCTGAAGCAATCGCAGCCGCAGATTATATCAAATCCGATGACGCCTATCATGGCGCGTTGTTCAAGCAGGCTCTGGAAGATGCCATCATCTGGGCAAGAAATGAGCCGCTCATCTATTACTGATTTCGACGGTGAGGCTCGTAAGGTAGAGCTCGGAAAGTTCCGTTATTCACTCGTCTTCCGCGTTCGGGGCGATGAAATCCAAGCCCTCGCAGTGATACACATAAGCCGCAAGCCGGGCTACTGGAAGAACCGCCTCCAAAACTGGGAGTAACAACTCGTCGCTTCAAAGGCTGCTGAAAAATTGAACCCACGCGCCAACCAATAGCGTTATATCAATTTATTTTCAAACCAATCCGTTAGGAATCTTTATCTAATCATCACCGAGTGGATGCTTGATCCATCCAATCAAGAGTGGTCGGGGCGGCCAGATTCGAACTGACGACTTCTGCGTCCCAAACGCAGCGCTCTACCAGGCTGAGCTACGCCCCGTGCACGGGCGGACCCTTGTTGATTCCTGAATGCGAATCAAGAAATTCCTTCATAAAAATTTCATTTCTCTCATTCTTGCCGGTTCATAAGGAAATTCAGGTGTCTCTGGCAGGGACAAAACCGTTTCGATACCTTTCCTCTGGAGTCGGCAGCAAGTTCGTATTTATGTTTCGCGCATGAGCGAAAATGGTCCTGTCGATTTGTCGAATATTGACTTCGGCCCCACGATCCGTGGCAATCAACCGGGCGACCGCCTTTTCAATCGGTTTATCCTCAAAGAAATCCTCGGTCGCGGCGGGATGGGTATTGTTTGGCTGGTGCGGGATGAGTTACTGGATCGGCTCGCGGTGCTCAAATTCGTTCCCGAAGCTGTCCGGTTCGATGATACCGCCGTGGAGGAACTCAAAAACGAGACACGTAAAGGCCTTGATCTCGCGCATCCGAACATCGTTAAGGTCTATGATTTTTTGATCGATAGTAAAAATGCGGCGATTTCCATGGAATACGTAGATGGCGACACGATCTCCGCGCTCCGCATCCAGCAAACGACTAAAGTTTTCCAGCCCAAAGACTTGGAAGCATGGCTGACGCAACTTTTGGGCGGCCTCGAATACGCACATCAATCCGCAAAAATCGTTCACCGCGATCTCAAGCCGTCCAATTTACTGATCCAGCGCGAACTCCAGCAGCTCAAAATCACTGACTTCGGGATAGCCCGCTCGGTCGCAGATTCCATTTCTCGAACCACGATTGTTGGAAATTCTTCCGGTACGCTTTCCTACATGAGTCCACAGCAGGCTCTCGGTGCTCCGGCTCAAATCAGCGATGACATCTACTCATTCGGCAGCACGCTTTTCGAACTTTTCACGGGGAAGCCACCATTTCACACGGGCGACATCGGCGGCCAAGTCCAGACGCAGCCGATCCCCACGGTGCAAGCACGGCGGAAGGAATTCGGGCTGGATGTCCCGCCCATTCCGCAGCTTTGGGAAAACGTCATCGCCGCCTGTTTGGCGAAAAACCCCACGGACAGGCCGCACTCTGCTGCGGAAATTGCTGAACGTTTAGAACTTTCTCATGCTTCGCCAGCCACCGTCAGATCCACCGCCGGGCCATCTGCGCCACCGCCTATTCCCTCCCAAGCAAGCAATTCCATCCGGGAAATCACGCCGATCACCAAGTCTCCATCAACCGCAGACAATACCGGGAAAAAAATCGCGTTGTTAGGTGGTGTGGCCGCCATTTTCTTAGCCCTTGTCGGGACAGGTGGATGGTTCGCCTATCGCCATTTTTCCAAGCCAGCGGACAAGCGACAGGCCCGCGAAACGAAAGATCAAAGCACCTTGCAGGGGGAAATTTCCCATCTGGTGAAATCTGCTGCCGATTTCCCGACAGCTCGGGAAAAACTTGCGGTTTACCTAAATTCCTTCGGTCACGACGAGTTCTACGCCGCGCACTCACGCATCCTCGAAGAACAGAAGCCGACCCCGCAAACCAGCGATTCCGCCATCACCGTGCCTGGAAAGTTTCCCACCATCCAAGCTGCCATCCATGCAGCGAATCCCGGCGACACGATCCAGATTTCCGCTGGCCGCTATGAAGAAGCGGTCCGGCTAAAACCACGCGTCCGCCTGCACGGCAGCGCACCGGGAGAAGTCATCATCGCCGTCGCCGGATCAGAATCCCCTACCCTCACCGCAGAAAATGTGGACCGTTGCTGGCTCGAAAATCTCACGATCATCCACTCTGGAACGGAAGACCCGAAGGACGCCAAGCATCCCGTCGTGCTCATCCGATCAACCATCGTGGATATGCGAAATTGTAAAATCGAGCGCTCCATGGGCCACGGAATTTTCGTTTCCGGCTCCACCAGTGCGCCATCGAAACTTGAATCCATCACGATTGACCGCAGCACGCAGAGCGGGATTTATGTCGAGCGAGGTGGGAAAATTTCCGGCTTGGCGATCACCTCTCGGCAAAACGGAGCCCATGGATTTAGCTCCGTTCACAACGGCTCATCCATGGTGCTGGAAAATTGTGAAGCCAGTGACAACGCGCAGTCCGGTGCCATCGCAGAAACCAACGCCAGTATCCAGCTTACGAACAGCCGGATGCAGGGCAACCGCGAAGCCGGACTCGCGCTCATTGATCACGCCACCGCCATCCGCGTGCAATCCTGTAAATTCATTAAAAATACCAAGCTCGGCATCATGATCCAAGATGGTTCATCCGGGAAATTTGAGAAAAATACCATTGAGGCCAGCGAAGAAGTCGGCATTGCGATCTATGACGCAGGCGCAGAAACGCTCATTTCCGAGAACACGATTTCTGGCAATACGACTTACGGCGTCATGCTTTCCCTCCACACCGAGCCGCCGATTTCTTTCGTGAAAAACCAAGTCCGTAACAATGGGCTGGCTGGCATCGGCATCACCGGTAAAGACGCGAATCCGACGCTGCTGGAAAATACGGTGGAGGAAAATCTCGGTGAAGGCATTTTCATTGATGAGGGAGCTGTTCCTTTGATCCAAGGAAATACCTTGGTTAAAAATGCCAGTGCTGGCATCCTCATCCTCGGGGCAAATACCCGCCCGAACGTCAGTCACAATAAAGTCTCCGGTAATGGCGGGACCGGAATCCAAGTTTCCGATGGTGCCGCGCCAGTGCTTGGAGAAAACCAAGTTTCCGACAACGAGAAGAAACCTGCTGCGGTCAAACCCACGCCGATCCCAGCCCCTGAAACTCCCAAACCGGTCGAGCAAGCTCCTCCAGTGCAGCCCGAACCCACCGCCCCAATCCAAACGAGTCCCCTGCCCTCCCCCAATCCGAAAATCCCAGTCTTAGATTTCGGAGAATAGACATTCGCCTCATCCATCCAACGAAAGAAGGTTGGGCTTTCGCTAAATTCGAACTAAACTATTTTCTCAAATGCAATTGATACGAGATGAACGGGTAAAACAAGTCGCCGTGGGTGTTAGTATTTTACTGCTACTGATGATCATCGTCCCTGGCCTACTCGTGGGGTGGCGGAAATTACCCGGTCTACTCGGCGAGACCATCGGTGTTATCCTCGGTATTTTAACGACGCCCTTTCTCATGGAGACCTCGTTCGTGATACTTGGCTTCCTGATCGTCGTCTCCATCAATCATTGGCGGCGGCATCGGGATGGCGAGGAATTTGTCCAGATCGAACAAGTGACGAAAAGTGAAACCCGTCCGCCTGAAAAGTAGTCATCTATCGTGACGATGATTGCTAAGACTCAGTCTCCGGAAAAGGAGTTACGCTTCACCCGTGCCGGCCAAGCGACTATTTTCTGGCTGGCCTCCTCCGTCGGGGTCGCCGTGGGAGTTACCTTGCTCGCCACTGCATATTATCGAAGCGATAATCCAGAACTGCCGCATCCGGCATGGGCATTATTACCGTTTATTTCATCCATCGTTCTCGTTCGGATGGCGGTGAATTTAACCAGACATGCCTATCTGATTCTCACACCACTCGGCATTGAAATTTTTCCATTTTTCCGTCCCGCCGACGGAATGAGATTAGTGACTTGGCAAGAAGTGAGTGCTGCTGAAGTGAATGAGAAAACCACGCGGCTCACGCTGCACCACGATGCCGAAAAATCCTCCGGTATCCACCTTTCACTCATGCCCATCCGTGCAGATCGGCGAGCCTTGCTTGCCAAAGCGGTTATCGGTCGAGTATCTCCCCGCCACTCGAATTCTTAAATCATCATGCGCTCTCATTCACGACAAATTCTTACTGTAGAAGAAGCTTTCGGCCAAAACGGTTGGCATTGCGAACTCGTCGAAGGCCGCGATGTCCTCCGCGCTGGCTTCGATGCTCACCACACTCGTATCGACCTCATCGCCCAGGCTTACCCGCAGCTAAATGCATTGGTCATCGTTTCTGAATCGCCACTACATCTTGACAAGGAACATCTTCAAGCCGTCTTGGAATTACTCGTCCGCGCGAATAAGCAACTCACGCTCGGTGGATTCGAGTATGATCTCGACCGTGAATTTCTCGTTTTCCGAATCACCAATCTTTTCGAGCGAGAAAAATTCGACAGCGACATCATTTCTTCCATGGTCCACTGCGCCATCGCGGAACTGGACCGGATCACCCCTTACACCGCCATCGTCAGAGACACGCCCCCTGATTTATTAGATGACTTAGATCTTGCCCGTTTATTGATGCGACAAGATCTCATCCCACCTGTCCCCGGCGACGAAGAAGAAGAGTATTAAAAACTCAATTCCCCAAGGAATAGAAAACTGGGACTTTAGAACTCACCCCCCAGGGCGTTTGGCTGGAGAGTTCATGGAAATAGGCGGGCCACGAGAACCCATTCATCCGTGAAAATAAATCTTTGCAAAAATAGACGACTGGTCTAATTAAAAGCTCGCCACACTAAAAAACCCAATGAACCCATCCACCCTCGCTACGAATGATACCAAAGAACGGATTCTGGATGCCGCAGAAACGATCATGTTGGAGAAGGGATTCAACGGTGTCGGGATCAATGAAATTTTAAAATCTGTGGGCGTGCCGAAAGGGTCATTTTATCACTGGTTCGCATCCAAGGAGCAGTTTGGCGTGGAGCTTCTCAATCACTACGGCACGGATGCGATTTCTCATAAAAGGCTCTGGCTGCTGAATCAACAAACCGTGCCGAATGCGTTAGACCGATTCATCGCCTACATGGAAAAGATGATGACCTGCTTTATCGAGAAGGACTGCCATCAAGTTTGTCTCATTGTGAAGCTGAGTGCTGAGGTTTCCTCATGGAGCGATGCGATGCGCCAAACCTTAGAAAAATTTTATGCACAGGGCCTCGCTCTCTATCAGTCGGTGATCGAGGAGGGCCAAGCTCAAGGCTCGATCCGAAAAGATCTGGACGCCCGTCACGCCGCCGCTGTGATCCACGATGCTTGGCTGGGTTGTTACATCCGAGCCACCGTGGATCGCTCCGTCCAGCCGGGAAGAGACGTGATCAACTTCGTGAAATCTTATCTTTCTCCGTAATTCGTTCTTTTTTAGATCTTAGAAGACGACCGGTCTAATTAGTAAAGAATCCTTATTCATCCTTTAACATGAAATTCCAATTGATGTTCATTAGCATCTTGAGCCTGATTCTAAGTCATGCCCACGGCCAAGGCTCGTCGTGGAAAGCTCCGAACTCTGGAAACCATCATGCCGCCGCTGCCTCACGCACCGATTGGTGGTCGCTTTTTCAAGATGAAAACCTCCGCGATTTGATTCACTCGGTCGATGTTTCCAGCCCACAACTCGCTGCTGCGATGCAACGCGTGCAACAAGCCCGGGCCCGAATGAACGGAGCACGCAGCATGTTGTTTCCTACCCTAGACGCGGATGTCGGTGCGATTTCTAACCGATACAGCGCGGCGTTAGACAACTCATTTCCAAGCCGAAATACCAATCAGTTCGAAGTCGGATTGACGGCTTCTTATGAACTCGATCTGTGGGGGCGTATTCGCAATAGCGTCAGCTCGGCGCGTTCCACCATGCTCGCAGAAAAGGCTGTCGCTGAATCTCTGCGCCTTAGTATTCATGCGGAAATTACCGATGCCTATTTGATGTTACGTGGTGTCGAGGCTGAACTGTCCGCCGTGAACGAAGTGAACCGGGGTCGCCGCGTGACTCTCGATCTCACTCAAAAAAGAGCGTCAGTCGGAACCGTTTCCGATTTCGAGCTGGAACAAGTCCGCGCTGATCTCGCGGCGGCAGATGCGGAAGCCGCTTCACTCTCGCAAATTCGCATGGAAATGGAAAATGTCATCGCGCTTTTGGCAGGACGGAATGCCACGAATTTTAAAATTGCCCAGACCGCACAACTCCCCAATTTACCCAAAGTGCCGTCGATCATTCCTGGCGAGCTACTACGCCGCCGCCCAGATGTCGCCGCGATTGATCGTCGATTAGATTCTGCTTTCGCTGATATCCAGTCCACGAGAGCAGAGCAATATCCGACGGTGAAGCTCGAAGCTGGAGCGGGTCTCACAGCGAGTCGATTATCCAATCTGGATCGTAATGCGGCGCAAGAAGGGTCGATCGGTTTGAAAATCACTCTGCCCGTTTTCGATGGCGGTCGTCGCAAAGCGAAAATCGAGGAGGCCAAAGCAATCTATAGTGAGCAGCTTCAATCTCAACGCCAACAAGTGCTCGCTGCAGTCGCCGATGCCGAAATCTCCCTAGGAAAAGTCCACTGGAGTAACCGCCAAAGCCAGCTTGCCGCTCGTTCCGCCGAGGCAGCCACGCGAGTGGCCGAGCTGAGTATGAAACGCTTCGAAGCCGGAAATATTGATACATTCCAGCACCTGCAAGTGGATCGCGTGCGGCTCGAAGCATCGCGCATTGCCATCCGTGCCCGCACTTCAGAACTCCGTGCTTCGGTCGCTCTGATCCGCGCACTCGGTGGCGGCTGGACGACTTCTCAAAACTCCACCAACCGCTGAATCATTTTAAAAAACTGAAGTTAAAATCTCATCATGAAATCTTTCTATCCACTCTCCCTCGCAGCGATGGTCGCGGCCTCAGCCTCGTGTGATCGTAAGGAATCCGCTGGTGCCGCGCCGCCACCGCCTCCGCCACTCGTCACCGTCGCCAAAGTGACTCGTGCAAATCTAACCGATAAGGAAACGTTCACCGGCCGCATCGAGCCGATGCAGTGGACGGAAATCCGGCCGCGTGTCACCGGCCACATCCAGAGTATTTCCTTTCAAGCAGGTCAACTCGTGAACAAGGGCGACGCGCTTTTTCAAATCGATCCACGTTGGTATCAAGCGGGACTTGATGCCGCCGAGGCGGAAATTACTCGCAGTGAAGCGGCGATGCGGCTGGCCGCGCGAGATGCCGCTCGCTCGAAAACACTCAGTCAGGCGAACGCGATTTCTAGTGAGGAAAACGACAGCCGTGTGGCCAGTTATGATATTGCAAAAGCGACCAAT
>JANORE010000283.1:0-7280 GCA_031415155.1 Akkermansiaceae bacterium
AAGGAAATGACCTCTACTGGGAAATGATTGAGTCCGGCGTTATCGCCACCGAGAAGGACGAACACGGTCATCCGAAACTCAATGAGCAAGGAAATCCAGTTCTCACCGAAGGTTCGAAAGTGGCACTTTGCTACGGCCAGATGAATGAGCCTCCGGGTGCTCGTCTCCGTGTCGCCCTTTCTGCTCTCACCATGGCGGAGCATTTCCGTGACGAGGACAATCAAGACGTTCTTCTTTTCGTCGATAACATTTTCCGTTTCTCCCAAGCGGGT
This sequence comes from Akkermansiaceae bacterium, assembly GCA_031415155.1. Lineage (GTDB taxonomy): Bacteria > Verrucomicrobiota > Verrucomicrobiia > Verrucomicrobiales > Akkermansiaceae > Luteolibacter. The sequence goes on from JANORE010000283.1 coordinate 273, forward strand.
TCCGAAGTTTCAGCGCTGCTAGGCCGGACGCCGTCCGCCGTGGGTTATCAGCCGACTCTTTCCGAGGAAATGGCCGGTCTCCAAGAGCGGATCACTTCCACCAACAAGGGTTCCATCACTTCCATTCAGGCCGTCTATGTTCCTGCGGACGACTTGACCGACCCCGCTCCGGCCAACACCTTCGCTCACCTTGACGCGACCGTGGTTCTTGAGCGTTCGCTCGCGGAACAAGCGCTTTTCCCAGCGGTCGATCCACTCGCATCGACCTCGAAGGCACTCGCTCCCGAGATCATCGGTGAAGAACATTACCGTGTCGCTCGCGGCGTCCAGCAGGTGCTGCAACGCTATAAAGACCTTCAGGACATCATCGCCATTCTCGGTATGGATGAGCTTTCCGATGCCGATAAAATGAGCGTTTTCCGCGCCCGGAAAATCCAACGTTTCCTCACGCAACCGTTCCACGTTGCGGAAGTTTTCACCAACGTGCCCGGCGTCCTCTGCTCCATCGAAGACACCGTTAAAGGCTTTGCCCAAATCCTCGACGGCAAACTCGACGACGTCCCAGAAGGCAACTTCTACATGAAGGGCAACATCGATTCCGTGCCGCGTAGCTAAGAATTTAAAATCTTAAATTTTAAATCCCTTTTTCATGCCTCTCCTACTCGACATCGTCACTCCTGAAAAAAAGATTTTTTCAGGTTCCGTGGAAAACGTCTATCTCCCCGGAGCTGACGGTGAAATGGGGATTCTCTCGTTGCACGCCGGTCTTGTCACCGCGCTGCAACCTGGCGAACTCCGCTACCTCGTGAACGGCAAAACTGAGTCGCTAGCGATCGGCTCCGGCTTCGCAGAAGTCACACAGACGAAAGTCATCGTCCTCACCGACAGTGCCCTCGGCGAAGCAGAAATCGACGAAGCCAACGTGGAAGCTGCGATCAAGCGTTCTCAAGAAAAGCTGGCCTCCGTGGATCACAATCTCGACTCCGAAGAGGTCGCTTATCTCCAAGGCGTCATTGCCCGCTCGACAGCGGCCTTGCTCTTCAAACGCAAGAACCGCCATTGATTCCGCGAGGGCGTTTTTTAAACCACCTCACCCTCTGCGCCGCTCTAACAAAACGAGCATCATGTAGGACAGGAAGAGATTGAGCTCTTCCCGCGGAGTCATCTTGCCGAGCTTTTCGATTTTAAAGCGACCTTCAAAAAGCGCAGGCTGCTTGGTCATTCGCATGGCGGGATTTCCATCTGAGCGTGTGGCGAGGTAGCTCGGATGAAACACATAGCCGCTGAAAATACCGAGGATTGGAATTTCGCCGAAAACAGAATCTGCCACTTTGATCCAAGCATTTTCTTCCTTGATCGAAAAATCGGGTAAGTTGTCGCCTGGATTAAAAACCTCATAGTGCGCCTTAAACATGGAGCGCCAACCTCTACGCCCGACGCTGCCAATCTCTCCGCCCGATGCATCCGTGCTGAAATAGCGCGCAGACCAGTCGATGACTTTGTTTGCTTTGATTTCGGCGAGACGGCTTCCCTGTGATTGATCGGTCCATATTTCTACATGTTCGCGGAATTTAAACATCTTCTGCTTGGTGTAAAGAATGGTGCGGCCAGCGGCATCGGTGACAGTAGCTTGGCTCGCAAGTGCGAACAACTTGAACGAAAGAGTCAGTGGATATTGGAGACCTTGCAGTTGGCGAGAGATGTCGTCCGCTGCAGGAACGGAAGGAATTGCAGGAGACGCATAAGGGTTCGAATGATCCATGCCCTTCAAACAATATAGATTCTTGGAAATGGCAAGCCCGGCATCGGAGGGGGAATTTTTATTTCCGTTAAAAAGCCGTCCTCCCGATTGATGGGAAGACGGCTTTAGAATGAATCAGTGATTACTGACGATTAAATCAAGGCTTCGGCACGAGCGCGACGGTCTTGAGAATCCGCGAGGCGATCTGATAGGGATCTCCTTGGGAATTCGGACGGCGGTCTTCAAGGTAGCCTTTGTAATCGCTATTGACGAAGCTGTGTGGCACACGGACCGAGGCTCCGCGATCCGCCAAGCCGTAGGAGAACTTGTCGATCGACTGGGTCTCATGGAGGCCAGTGAGGCGGAGGTGATTGTCCGGGCCATAGACGGCGATATGCTCCTCGCAATGCTCACCGAAGGCGGCCATGAGTGCTTCGAAGTAGGCTTTTCCACCTTTTTCACGAAGATATTCCGTGGAGAAATTCGCGTGCATTCCGGAACCATTCCAGTCGCCTTTGATCGGCTTGCAGTGGTATTCCACGTCAATGCCGTATTTTTCGCAAAGGCGATTAAGGATGTAGCGAGCGACCCAGATTTCATCGGCACAACGCTTAGAACCTTTACCAAAGATTTGGAATTCCCATTGGCCTTTAGCGACCTCGGCATTGATACCTTCGTGGTTGATTCCCGCATCAAGGCAGATGTCGAGGTGCTCCTCGACGATTTGGCGAGCGATGTCACCGACGGCCTTGTAGCCTGCACCGCAATAATATGGACCTTGTGGGGCTGGGTAGCCATCGGCAGGAAAGCCGAGTGGACGACCGTCTTGATAGAGGAAATATTCCTGCTCGAAGCCGAACCAAGCACCGGGATCGTCCAGAATGGTCGCACGGCCATTCGATGGATGCGGAGTGGTGCCGTCTGGCATCATGACTTCGCACATCACCAGCGCACCATTTTTACGAGTGCTGTCTGGGAAAATAGCGACTGGCTTGAGCATGCAGTCTGAGCTGCGGCCTTCCGCCTGTTGGGTCGAGCTACCGTCGAAGCCCCATTGTGGAAGCTGCTCAAGTGTTGGAAAACTGGCGAATTCTTTGACTTGGGTTTTGCTGCGGAGATTTGGCACGGGCGTGTAGCCGTCCAGCCAGATGTATTCCAATTTGTATTTGGCCATATTTGGTATTTTTCAGTGATTAACGGTAGGTTGTAACAGAAATCTCTAGAATATGGACAAGCCCACACCCACCAGAGACGACTGGAACGGATCAAAAAGCATCATGCGTGCCAATCAAGCTTGTTTTTTAGCGAGTTCAGATTTTCATCCCACCACGGCGATGAAAATCAGGCTCGTGTCATCGACTCCTGAGTTATCAATCGCACGTTTTAAGAGCAATTCCACGGTGTCCACCGGGTCGGTCGAGTTTCCCAATGCTTCGGAAATATGCCTTTCCCAAAGTCCATCGATGAGGCCATCCGAGCAGACGAGGAAGCGGTCGCCCGGTAAATAAGAAACTGCCGCGAAATGGGGATTCACCTTGAGGTGGCCGCCACCGACGATTTCGTAGAGCGCAGCGCGGCGCGGGTGAGCGCGATACTGGATTTCGCTAATTTCTCCGCGTTTCCATTGGCTCCAAACGTAAGTATGGTCGCGGCTGAGCTGCTCTAGCACGCCATTTCGAGATCGGTAAATCCGCGAATCGCCGACATTGGCGAGGTAGAGATTTTCCGGTGTGAACCATGCGAGGGCCAATGTCGCCGCCATCCCGGATTTCTCGGCACAGCTGCTCGCCGAGGCATTGATTTGCTCGTGGATGCTGTGGAGCGCCTCGCTGAGATGACTGAGTGAGTCCGGGAAAATCCCGGCGGCGGCGGCTTTGAATGTCTCGGGAATAATTTCCGTCATTTGCTGAAGAATGATGGCCGAGGCGATGTCGCCCGCATTTCCACCGCCCATGCCATCGGAAATGGCGAAGACGAGATCTTGATCACTCAATGTCTGGTGGCCATTTCCCGGTAGGATATTGGCGCCATTTTTCCCGGAGGCGAAGGCGATGAGCGAGTCGTCATTACGGGGTTTACGCGAGCCACTGTGAGTGAGAGCGGCCCAATGAAGCATCACGGATTCGGTCACGGCTGGATTTTTTAAATGAGTGAGGCACCGGGCATGGGCAGGATTTCCGCCAGCTCGAAGTCGATGATGCAGAAGCAGCCGAGCTTGTCGGAGTAAGTGATATTTCGCGGCTCGGCATCCAGATGGCGGACGCCGTAGTCGCGCTCAAGCTGGGCGAAAAGCTTCGCGGATTTCTCCTTGGAAATCTGGTCGGCGGGTCGGCCACAATTTGTCGAGACGAAATATAATTCCTCAGGATGCTCCTCCAGCAAGCGTGGCACATAAGGGCAGTTGCGTTCTTCTAGTACCTTGAGCACCGCGACTTCGGTGGCGTAACGATTCTCCGCATCCGTCCCGCGCAAGCGCTTGTGGACGTGACCGTAGAAATCGATCCGCACGTTCGAGCGGATGCCGTCTTTAAGCGGTTCAAAAGCCATGATGCATGACAGAAAACAGGATCATTCCGAGTGTCACGCTTTTGTTGGCCGGAGAATCGTTTCAATCCGGCGAAAAACCCCAGACTTGCGCGGGTGCTTCGGGTTGATTAACCATTTCCCCATGACGCAAGATCTGGACCATCATGACTCGCTCGGGGCGATGTATTCCGACTATTTCCTCGATTACGCCAGCTATGTCATCCTTGAGCGTGCGGTCCCGCATTTGTATGACGGCCTCAAGCCCGTCCAACGCCGGATCCTGCATGCCATGGATGAGCTGGATGACGGACGCTATAACAAAGTCGCCGGGATCGTGGGAAATACGATGAACTATCACCCGCACGGGGACCAATCCATCGGCGCGGCCATCGTCGGCCTCGGGCAAAAGGATCTGCTAATCGACACTCAGGGAAACTGGGGGAACACGCTGACGGGCGACGGTGCCGCCGCTCCACGATACATCGAAGCCCGCCTCACCCCATTTGCGAACGAAGTCGTCTTCAACCCGAAGACCACGAACTGGCTGGCCAGCTACGATGGACGCCGGAAAGAGCCGGACACACTTCCCGTGAAATTTCCACTGCTGCTCGCACAAGGCGTCGAGGGCATCGCCGTGGGTCTCGCCTGCAAGGTTCTACCGCATAATTTCCACGAACTCATCGAGGCCGCCATCGCCGTTTTACGCGACCAACCGTTCACGCTCATCCCGGATTTTCCGACGGCTGGGATCATGGATGCCAGTGATTACCGCGATGGTCTACGTGGTGGAAAAGTCCGCGTCCGGGCACGCATCGCCACGGATAAAAAAGGCATTCTCCGCATCACGGAAATCCCCTTCGGCACCACCACGGGAGCCCTGATGGAATCCATCGTCGCTGCCGCGGATAAAGGGAAAATCAAGATCGCTAAGATCGAGGATAATACCGCCGCGCACGCCGACATCCTCGTTTATTTACCCGCCGGGGCGGATGCCGAGCAGACGCGGGATGCGCTCTATGCCTTCACCGATTGCGAGCTGTCCATTTCTCCGAACGCTTGCGTCATCGCCGATGGTAAGCCGCAATTCCTCGGAGTCTCAGAAATCCTCCGCCGGACGACCTTACAAACTCGGGATCTGCTGAAACTGGAGCTGGAAATCAAACTCAGTGAACTGGGTGAAAAATGGCACTTCAGCTCGCTAGAGAAAATTTTCATCGAAAACCGCATCTACCGCGACATCGAAGAATGCGAGACATGGGAAGCCGTGCTCAAAGCGATCGACGACGGACTCCAGCCTTTCAAAAAACTCCTCAAACGCGAGGTCACTCAGGAAGATCTGGCCCGTCTCACCGAGATCAAAATCAAACGCATCTCCAAGTTCGACGCATTTAAGGCCGACGAAGAAATCAAAGGACTCGAGAAAAGCATCGAAGATACGGACAAAAATCTCCGCAATCTGACGCGCTACACGATTCGCTGGTATGAAGAACTCGCCAAGAAATACGGCAAAGAACGCGAACGCCGCACCGAGATTGCCTCATTTGAGCGAGTGGACCGGATGCAAGTCGTCGCCGCCACGGAGACACTTTACCTGGACGTGAAAAACGGTTTCGCCGGTTACGGGCTAAAAAAAGACGGCGAACCCGTCGAGAAATGTTCCACCATCGACGACATCATCACCTTCGCTCAAGACGGGAAAATGCGCGTCATGAAAGTCGCCGATAAGGTCTTCGTTGGCCAGAAACCCCTGCGCGTCGCCATTTTCCGCAAGGAGGAAGATCTCATTTACTCGATGATCTATCGAGACGGCAAAGATGGCGCGATTTTAGCCAAGCGCTTTACCGTCGGCGGCATCACTCGCGATAAAGAATACGATCTTACCAAAGGCACGCCCGGTTCGAGGGTGCTTTACTTCGCCTTCCATAAAACGAACGAAGAAAGCGCGGCGCAGATGTTGCTGGTCTATCTGAAATCCGGTCTACGGATGAAAAACTTGATCCGGCCACTCCATTTCGCCGAGTTCAGCATCAAAGGTCGTGCCAGCGGAGGCAATCTCGTCACGAAACACGGTATCGAGAAAATCATCCGCGCCCCGAAAGACTACGACCCCAAGCTCGGAGCCTGATGCAGAAAATGTCTGTCCGGTGAATCTCGGCGGATACAAGATTCACTTCCGGCGGGTACAATATTGACCGCCGGTAGTGAAAGATGCCCCCCGGCGAGTACAAGATTGGCAGCGGGTTCGGACAACATTCACTTCTGGGCTGTACAAGATTAGGTCCGGGTCTGTACAACATTCACCCCCGGTTCGTTCAGGGCCGCACCGGGCGGTACAAGATTGGGTTCCGGTGTGTACAACATCGACCTCCGGCGCGTACAACATCGACCGCCGGTGTGTACGACATTCACCTCCGGTGGTGAAAGATCCACCACGGGAAGTATTTCCAAGCTCGGCAGATCAACAGATGGATCAAAAACCTGGGAAAACCCGAAACCCAGTTACCCTCGCCGGGGGAGATTCGTGAAATTGGCACGCCTTTTCGGTTAAGCGATGACACCCAGCTCCGCACCCACCACCCCGCCGACAATTCCCGTGACGCCATAATCCATATTCCCAGTTCTGAAAAAAGCCCCACCCTGTTCACGGGGAAGGGCTTTTTTTAAATCGAGGAATCGGACCCGCCTCTTTCTCAGTTCTTTTCACCAGTTCGCCAGGGGAAATCCCAAGGGCGTAACCGATC
>JANORE010000284.1:0-3271 GCA_031415155.1 Akkermansiaceae bacterium
TCGCTCTATAAGTTGGTAGCAGCGAAAAAAACGGGCTTAAAACCTGTCGGCGAATGGAATCACCAAAGTGTCAGCGTGCTCGGCCCGGCCCTTCTCGTCGAACTCAACGGCGAAATCATTCTCCGTTCCAATTTAGATGACCTGAGCACCCGCAATCCCACTCACAAGGGCGTGAGAAATCGCTCCGGCCATATCGCGTGGCTGGGCCACGGGGAACGCGTCGCATTTCGGAATATCCAGATCACCGAGAAATCATTACCCGCCAATGTCGAGGGCGTCTTATCGGAAGGTTTTGTCCGGCTTCACAACGGTAAAAACTTCGATGGCTGGAAGCATGAAGGTAACCCAGAGTGGACCGTTTCTCACGGAATTCTCAAACATAGCGGTAAGATAGGAACGCCGCCGCATCTCTGGACAGAGAAGGAATACGGGGATTGCACGCTGGTCTTTGATTGGCGCTGGAGTGGCAAGGGGCCGATGAAGAACCAGCCGATCATTCTGCCTGACGGCTCTGAACAATATGGCGCAGATGGCAAGTCCGAGCTGAAGGAAATCGAAGAGCAAGACAGTGGAATTTTCCTACGTGGCAGTGAGAAAAGTCAGGTGAATTTGTGGAACTGGAACATCGGTTCTGGTGAGGTCTATGGCTACCGCACGAATCTAGAATTACCTGCCGAAATTCGCGCCGGAGTGACTCCGAAAATGAAAGCTGATCGGCCAATCGGTCAATGGAATCGCACGATGATCACGATCAAGGGCGATCGACTCACGGTCAATATGAACAACCGAGTTGTCATTGACCAAGCCCAACTGCCGGGAGTTCCTGCCAAAGGCGCGATTGGCCTGCAGCATCACGGTTCAGCAGTCGATTTCGCAAATATTTGGATCAAAGAACTCTGAAGGCTGGCGATCATTCCCACTCCCGATGAATTACCGAGAGTCCATGGATTGGCTGTTCGCCACCCAAGTGTTTGGCATCAAACTGGGGCTGGATGGCACACGTCATTTACTGAAAGAATACCTCGCCTACCCGGCCCACGGGGTGAAGGTCATCCACGTTGCCGGGACAAATGGCAAGGGTAGCACCTGTGCGATGATCGATAGCATCGCCCGTGCTTGTGGCCAGCGTTGTGGGCTTTTCACCTCGCCGCATCTCATCGACTTCCGCGAGCGGATCCAAGTCAACGGGGAAGAAATTTCCGAAGAATTATGCGCTGAGATGCTCACTGAGCTGCGAGCGATCTGCGAACGCATGGAAACTCATCCGACGTTTTTCGAAATCACATTCGTCCTTGCGATGAGATGGTTCCGGCACCGCGCCTGCGAGATCATCATCTTAGAAACGGGTATGGGCGGACGTCTGGATGCCACGACTGCTGCGCCTGCTGACGTTTGCGTCATCACACCCATCGGCATGGATCACACTCAATGGCTGGGCGATACGATCGAGGAAATTGCTCTCGAAAAAGCTGGGATTTTCGTGAGTGGCAAGCCCGCCATTTCCGCACCTCAAGATCGTAACGTCAGTGATGTGTTAGAAAAGGAAGCGAATGAACAACGAGTGCCACTGTCCTTTATCGAGGAGCCGCTGTTAGGCTATCCGATGGCGTTGGCTGGCGAGCATCAACGGTGGAATGCGGCATTGGCGGTGGCAGCGCTGGACCGGGTTGGGATATTTCTTAGTTCTGATAGTGTGCGCTATGGTTTGACCCAAGTGAACTGGCCGGGCCGCTTCGAGGTGATTGAGCCGGGCGTGATCCTCGACGGAGCGCACAACCCACAATCCGCAGAAATACTCGCCGCCACTTGGCTGGAAAACTACCCCGGAGAAAAAGCTTCACTCATCTTCAGTGCGGTCGCAGGCAAAGACATTGCCGGGATTTTAGCCGTTCTCGCGCCACTCGCGATGAAAATTTTCTTCTGTCCCGTGGATAATTCACGAGCCGTTCCCGCTCAAGAGCTCGCTGATTTCCTGCCTAGAAATCCACCGCCGTATGAAGGGTTCGAGACATTTCAAATGGCATTCGCCGCCGCGAAAACTCAGCAAAGTCCGATCCTGATTGCAGGCTCGCTGTTTCTTGTCGGGGAAGCTCGCGCTTTTTTAACCTCTCGCGAATATCAAAGCAGCTCACAGTGAACGGATCCAATCGACGATTTTCTGATCGTCATCGTCAGCGGCCCAGAGATGGCGCAGAAAATCAGCGGGATGGATGTTGCCATGGTTTTTCAGAAAATTCCGATCACCGCCGCAGCCGAACATGATGTCGGGATCAAGCTCACCACGAAGTTTGGCGCGGCCTTTTGCCAAAATCCGCGGCAAATAGGTCATCCCTGCCAATTCATCGCCGAAGGTGGGGAGCCTGTCTCCCGTGAGGGTATGCTGACTGAAAATCCCTTTTTGGACGATCATGAGATAATCCCGACGGACTGCGGCGATGAGTAATGCCGTCGAAATCGACGGGACGCCTTCGCTACAGAAATCTTCGACAAAATCGAAAAACTCGCGCGGATGATAGCCGATGCTGTCGAGAAATTCCAAGTCCTCGGCAGAATAATAATTTTTATAATTGAGGCCGCCGGATTGATAAATCGCGGAGCAACGGTCGAAGAGTGAGAGAAAAGTATCGTTCCAAGTCATGGTGGTGGTCGTGTTAGAAATTAGGCTTCAGCAGATTTTTCAAAACTCCATGGGCGAGATTAAATCAATCGCAGCGAGCAGGTTTTCATCTGGCATGGCGGATTGGAGGGCGTCGAGTGAGTCATCTAGCTGTGCCACGGTGCGAGCACCGATGATGGAGGATGTCACGGCTGGCGAGCGCAGTGTCCACTGGATCGCCATGTGATTGATTGACATGCCGTTGGTAGTAGCGAGTTCTCCGAGTGCCCGGATTTTTCCCATCTGTAATGAGACTTGTTCAGGCTGGAGAAATCCTTCGGGCCGGGCCGCGCGCGAACCTTCTGGGATGCCACTGAGATACTTGGGCGTGAGCATTCCTTGCGCCAGTGGGCTGAAGACGATGCAGCCAATCCCTTCGTCTAACAAGTAGTCAAGAATCCCTTCTGCTTCCGGCCAACGATTTAAAATCGAATAGGGTGGCTGATAGATCAGGCAACGAATGCCCATTTCTTTGAGAATTTTCACCGCCTTCTTGAGCCGCTTGAGCGGATACTTCGACAATCCAACGTAGAGTGCCTTACCGCTGTTCACGGAGGTGGCGAGAGCGGACATCGTTTCCTCGAGCCGAGTTTCTGCATCAGGACAGTGGGAATA
>JANORE010000285.1:0-4268 GCA_031415155.1 Akkermansiaceae bacterium
TGCGATCCGAGGATTACACCACCATTGGTTTTCCGGCCTACGCCCTGCGGCAGAAGAGAAAATTTCCACAACTCACCTGCGCGAGCAAGCCCAAGTTACTCTACTTTCCACACTCCAGCGCAGCGCGGGTTCTGGTGCTAAAAAGGAAAATGAATTTAGCCGCAAAAAAGCACAAAATTCACAAAAAGAAAGAGTCAGGGGAATTGCATTTGTCAAAATGACCCACCTCAAAGGTGAAACCGAAAATCAATAAAATCATTTCTATAACTCTCTAAAAATCTGTGCAATCAGCGTAATCCGTGGTTAAAAAAATTCTTTCTATTTTCCCTTCTAGGACAAATCCTCATGCGCTGTAGGATAGAAATGGCATCATGATGATTTCCCATTACTTATACCTCATGTCTTACCAAGGTGAAGGCTGCGCTCGGCCCAGGCATCGGCCACAGTCCACTGGTCCTCGCGGCGGAGCAACCGGTCAGGGAAATCCTCCACCCCGTCGCTGTCGTCATCACCAGTTGACTCAATATTTCCAGTCCACGACGACTTCGACGATGCGGCCACTTTTGTCGTCGTACTTTAATAATCCATGCGCGAGGGCGTATTCGTGAACACACTTCGTGACCTTGACATCGAAGGCGCAATACTCCGCGATTTTTCGGAGTGGCGCGAAATCACCAGATTTCTTGTGCTCTTGCCACCAGCGCAAGGCATCTAGTCCATCGGCCGTTTTTCCGGTGCCTAGTGAAGCGGAAGCCACTGAGTCTAACTTGAGCCGGAAACCGATGATTTTTTCTAACTCAAGCATCATGTCGAGATTGATGGTCTGCTCGGCGAGAGTGTGGAACACGTAAGGCTGGAGAACGGGATAGTCGAACTGCAAGTGGTTCCAGCCGACGACGAGATCCGCCCGGATGAGTTCCTCACCGAGTTTTTCCATTTCATTTTCGCCATAGATTTCGTAAGTCCCACGCGCCGTGCTGTAGGTGACGCCGACGGAGACTCCCATTTTGGCTTTATGAGAAAATCCGCCCACATCGCCGAAGCTGCGCTGAGTTTCCAAGTCGAAATAAACAATGTTTTTTCCAGTCACGCCTTTTCTTAGCGGGCGGGCTAGGCATTCGGCAAGTGTGATGAGGGAAAGTTCATCAATTGATTCACAGATGGTGGCATACTGCCCACTTGATGTTTTGTGACAAACGTGGGGCAATTCATTGAGCGACGATACCATTTTTGTAAATCATCGCCTCTGACCCGGGTAGCGATTCAATTCATTCCGTGTTCTGTGGCAAATGCGGCCGCTCCCTGTGGATCATCGCTTGGCCAATTCCGATAAATCACTCTCAAGGTCTCATCTCGGATCGGTCCTGGAGGAATCGTCATCGCCCATTGATTCGCGACTTGCGGCTCATACTCGGCCACCGCTTTTGCATACGCAAGGACAGCAGTGTGCTTCACCGGACTCTCTGGAGTCGCCGCAAGCCATGTGCCAGAAGCTTTGAAATCTTGCTGCGTCCACTCACCAACGAGTTCCGCGACTGGGCCGGATAACTGTTCTTTCGGTAAATTCGCAGTCATCCACTCGATCCAGCGCCCAGTATCTTGCTTGGTGGAAAAGTAGTTGAGTCCGTTCGCAAACTGCTGTTTTTCCTCCGGCGTAAATTTTGATTTTGAAATCCATTCGGCGGCGGCATCAATCCCTTGAGGGTCTAGATTTTGGGCAAGTGCTTCGAAGGCTTCGTTACGGATTTTTTCGCGTTCCGCATCGTTCTTCATGGTCCCGAGATACTCGCGAAGCGCGCCCAGCATGGCGTTCCTTTTTTCGACGCTTTCATTTCCGGCCTCGGCAATCGCATTCAGCGCCTCAGACGAGTCGCTTAGTTTCAGTTCACCCAGAAGCTTAAAGGCAAGCCGCGGGTCATTTTTCGCCATGCTGCTGATCGCCTCTTGGTAGATTTCATCCCCGTCGAACTGGGAGTATTGATCGACATTTTTACGAATCCACTCGACGGCGGCTTGCGGATTTTCCTCTGCGAGGCTGCTCAATGATGAAGAAATCACATCTACGCCCATCTCATTTTTCCCAAAGAGATCTGCGTATTCTTCGAGTAGAGCTAACGCCGATTGGGGATGATGGCTTGCAAGTTGGATGATTGCTAATCCGATAATATCGCGCTGGTTATCTGCGGAAATTCCCGGTGTTTTACGTAATTCTGTGATGGCGAGTTTCATCTGAGAACCATTGAGCTTCTCCAACTGATCCATTAAGTCCGCCCAACATTTTTGATATTCCTCGCTCTGTTTACCACCGTTTTTCACGACTCTTTCCAGTTCTTTGGCCAGATTGATGACTTCCGCAGCGGCGGCACGAGCTTGCGTTTCCCGTTCTTCGCGCTCGCGTTTGGAAAGTGGTTCGTCGGCAGAGCCTTCTACCAGCCCAAGGCTGGCAGCTTCTTTTTCGAGCTTCCAGTAGTCTTCACGCAACTGAGATAATTTCCCCAGTTTCAGCAGGCAAGGAACGGCGCAAACACCGAGAATCAGCAAGGAAATGAAAAGAGATTTCTTCATTTGGGTAGGAACTATTTAAGATGAGCTAGAATTTCCTCACGACGCTTCACATCCTTAATTTGCCCAGCAAGCTTGATCGCTTGATCTAGATTTTCATGGGAAGAGAAATTCTCGAGAAATCCAATGAGCACCTCATCTTTACCACTACTTTGATGATACTCCAAAGCGAGTTTTGAGGCTTTCTCAAAATTGAAATCTCCGTCTTCCTGCACTGCCTCACCGAGTGCTTCACCCGTTGCTTGATCCACCGTCTGAGGTGCTTGCTGCTTGATCCATGCTCGAAATTCTTCGATGTCATCACGCGTCACGGGACGTTCTGACGAAATTTCTTCAAGCCGCGAGTTTCCCGTATCTTTGGCCGCTGCCGCGCGTTCTTCTGGAGTTGCTTTTACCGTATCCAGAAATGATCCCGTTTTCGTATAGTCTCCCTCCGGAAATAGCTCAGAAATCACATGATTGAACGAGTCGAGCCGCTCTCCGTCTGGCACGAGTTCGCGGATCATCTCCACATATCCACTTTGTCCAGCGGGACTCATTTCCGAAACTGAAATCTGCTGCATGGCGGTGGCACGTTGATTTTCCGGCAGAGCCGTGATCCGCGCATTCGCTGCTGCCTTATTGGTTGAGAGAAGTTCCGTTAAAATTGCCGCCTCGAACTCCAGCCGAGCCTCGCTCTGGCCATCGAGAGATTTACTCTCAAATCGTCCTGCCGCAATCTCACCGTCGAACCAAGCCGCCGCTGCGGTTATATCTTTTTTCGCCCACGCAGCGAGTGCCGAGGGTAGCTGCCAACCGACGCCGTCCGAGTCGTCCTGAATCCGATCCGCATATTTCTGCAAGGTGTATGCCGGATCTTTCTCGATCAGTTCCTCCACCAGAGTTTCTTCCAACAGTAATCTAGCATCTTCCTCCAGCCCTAGCGAAGCGATCTCATCCAGTGCTGAAATGAGCTCTTCCTTGGACATTTTACTCAGTCGTATTTGAAAGCTATCCAACACGGCATCGTCGCCAGATTGGTCGTTCTTTTGGATCTCGATCATGCGAACTCCTAGATTTTTCCAATCCATCGGCTGACCATCCATCGTCAGCTTTTCTCTGAGCTTTCGAGTATTCGCTTGGGCTGCACTCGCTGAAGATTTCTTGCTCTTCGCGGTCTCGATTTGCTTCTGGAGCGCCGTTGATTTAGACACCCATTCCGTGGCCGAGCGTTGCTGGGAAACGTTCCAGACAACTAACCCTGCCAACATCAGTCCAAGTGGGATAAAATAGATTGCTTTCAATGAGTTACTTCCTGTCCTCGCTGAGAAGATCTGTCAAGATTCTTGCTCCATGAAAAACCTCCGTCGCGGCGAGCCGGACGGAGGTTTGGCAATCAGATTTTCGCAATTTAGAATTAAACCACCTCGGGCTTTTCATTCACCACTCCGTAGCGAGCTTCCAAAGCAAGTGCCGTGGCCTTAGCAACTTCAGAGATTTCTGAGCTACCAGCGGGTGCCGTTTCCACCGTTATTTCTTGTGGAGCTGCGGCAATGGCTGGCGCCGTAGAAGCAAGCACGACAGGACGAGGCTCGCGTTCAGGCTGTCCATCGTTGTCTTCGCGGTCATCTTGGCCTTTGGATTTCGCTCCAGAAACAGTCATTTTACGTCCCATGAAGTGCTGATCATGAAGAACTTCCACTGCGCGAATTGCTTCATCCATACGT
>JANORE010000286.1:0-4095 GCA_031415155.1 Akkermansiaceae bacterium
CGACCTCGCCGGTGGCGTCCTCCAGCGGGATAATCTCAACCATCAGGTCTGTGCGGTGGGAACCGTGGATGCCGCGCTGCGCCAGCTCAAAGAAAGCCCCGCGACGAAGCGGCATAAGGCGAAATTCATCCTCGCCACCGATGGCATCGACTTTCAGGCCGAGGACATCGCGAGTGGCGAGACCATTGCCTGCGCGTTTCTAGATTTCCCGAATCATTTCGGCTTTTTCCTCCAGCTGGCGGGTATTTCCACCGTCCGGCAGATCCGCGACAGCGCCTTCGACATCCGCGCCACCAGTCGGCTCAATCGCCTCTACGTGGAGCTTTTGAAGGACAATCCCGACTGGGCCACCGCCGCCCGCCGCGCGGATCTGAACCACTTCATGGCGCGTCTCATCTTCTGCTTTTTCGCCGAAGATACCGACATCTTCCACAGCAGCGGCCTTTTCACCGCCACCTTGGAGCAGATGAGCCACGCCACCAACACCCACGAGGTCATCAGCGAGATCTTCCGCGCCATGAATACCAAGGTGGTCGATCGGAAAAAAGCTGACATCCGCTCATGGGCCGATGTCTTTCCCTACACCAATGGCGGCCTATTTTCTGGCAGCACCGAGACACCGCGCTTTAGCAAAATTTCCCGCTCCTATCTCCTCCACGTCGGTCATTTGGATTGGAAAAAAATCAACCCTGACATCTTCGGCTCCATGATCCAGGCCGTGGCCGATGACGAGGAGCGCAGCAAACTGGGCATGCACTACACCAGCGTGCCGAATATCCTAAAAGTCCTCAACCCGCTCTTCCTCGACGACCTCCGGGGAAAACTCGCCGATGCCGGGGACAGCCCGCAAAAGCTACTAAATCTCCGGAAACGCATGGCCAAGATCCGCGTCTTCGATCCCGCCTGCGGCTCGGGAAATTTCCTCGTCATCGCCTACAAGGAAATGCGGAAAATCGAGGCGGAAATCAACCGCCGCCATGGCGAAAAGGAGCGTAAGTCCGAGATCCCACCCACCAATTTCCGCGGCATCGAGCTGCGCGATTTCCCCGCCGAGATCGCCCGCCTCGCCCTCATCATCGCTGAATATCAGTGCGATGTGGAATACCGGGGAGAAAAGCTCGCCCTCGCCGAGTTCCTCCCGCTGGACGCGGAAAACTGGATCACCTGTGGCAATGCCCTGCGCCTCGACTGGCTCAGCGTCTGCCCGCCCACCGGGAAATCCGTGAAACTCCGCGCTGAGGATCTATTTGAAACCCCGCTGGACCAAGCCGAGATCGACTTCAAAAACGCTGGTGGGGAAACGTATATTTGCGGGAATCCGCCGTTTTCTGGCTACAACAAGCAGTCAGCTAGCCAGAAAGCCGACCTCGAAGCGGTCTTCTCCCCCTTGATAAAACGATGGGGAAACTTGGACTACGTTACTGCTTGGTTCATTAAGGCGGCACAACTTATTGAGCACACCTGTGGTTCTGCGGCCTTTGTGTCCACCAACACGATCTGCCAGGGTGGGCAAGTGCCAGTTTTATGGCCAGCCATCTTCTCTTTCGGACTCAAGATAGGGTTCGCACACACCTCCTTTAAATGGGCGAATTTGGCAGCCAACAACGCCGGAATCACTGTGGTGATAGTTGGCATCGTCAAGAACTCCGCAAAATCCGTAACCTTGTTTGAGGAGGCGGCTGAAGGTCTGAGGATTCGTCAGTCAGGTAACATTAACGGCTACCTTGCTCTTGCTCCTGATATTTTTGTCAAAGCTGAAGCTGTTCCGCTCTCAAACGTCGCCAAAATGAGCTTCGGCAACCATCCTTACTATGCGGCAAATTTGATCTTTTCCTGTGAGGAAGCGATCAAGATGGTGACTGTTGACAGTCGCATCGCGAAGTTTATCCGGCCTTTTTACGGCTCAACAGAGGTCATCCATGCCGCGCCGAGAATGTGTGCTTGGATTCGTGACGTCGATTACTCCGAGGCGTCTGAAATCGGCGAACTAAACAGGCGGTTTGCTTTAGTTCAGGCTGTTCGCAAGACGAAACAGAAGGACTCCACCGCGAAGGTTCTTGTGAATTCGCCCTATCGTTTTCGTGACCAAGTAGAGTCCGCTCAATACTTTATCGCTGTCCCTCAGACGAGTTCGGAAAATCGCCCCTTCCTGCCGTGTGATGTCATTCGTGCGCCTGCAATCGCCAGCTTCAAATGCTTCGCTATCCACGATGCACCTCTGTGGAATTTGGCCTTGGTCGCTTCCCGGCTGCACTGGAACTGGATCGGCACGGTATGCGCACGCATGCGGACGGATTTCTCTTACTCCAACACCCTCGGCTGGAACACTTTTCCCGTGCCTCCCTTGACGGAGAAGAACAAAGCGGATCTGACGCGCTGTGCGGAGGACATTCTGCTGGCGCGGGAAGCGCATTTTCCCGCCACCATCGCGGATCTCTACGCCCAAGACAAAATGCCCGAAAACCTCCGCCACGCCCACGACCGCAATGACGAAACCCTCGAACGCATCTACATCGGCCGCCGCTTCAAAAACGACACCGAACGCCTCGAAAAACTCTTCCAGCTCTACACCCAGATGACCACCCAACCAACCCACTGGCCCGAAAAATAAGCACCAGCGGCACCCCGAAAATCTCAAGACAAAAATAAGTGCAATAAACGCTACGAAAGTGTAAAGTTTCGTGTAAAGAAAAGCCGCAGTTTCCGCCATGTCCGATTTTTTTCTCCAAAATCCACCGCTGATTTGCGTAGCCGCACGGGTGCAGTTCATGCCTTTGGCGCTGATCAGTGAGGAGTATATTCCTAAACTACAGGAAGCCCTCCGACTTAAAGGTTATCCCCACTTCGAGACCTTTGAGATGAATGCATTGCGCATTGATCAGGATGCACAAGCCGGAATGAGCCTCACCTTCGACAGCCTGCCTCGTTGGAGTTTTTCGAATCTGGAAAAAACGATCTGCGTGCGTGTGGATCGGGAGAGCGTAACTCTATTTTTTGCAGATTATCACCATTTTTCTCAAACCCAGCCGATCTACTCTGAGATTCTCACGATCGTCGAAAAGACGATTCCTTCGCTCACGCTTGTTTCGATACAGCTGCGCTATATCAATCACATCCCATTACAGGTGGATGAAAATGCAGCGGACTGGGTGATCCCATCGGTGCTCGGGATGCCGGTACTTGAGGGACTAGGACGTCAGGGCAGCATTTCCGAAACTGGATTCCAAACAGCGGAAGGAGGAAGCTTGGTTGTCCGTTGCGCTGCTTTGGCAAATGGCTTCACCCTTCCTGCAGACATTTTGCCTTTGAACATCCGGTTAAAGCATCAGCTTCATTGTCAGACCCCGTTTATCTTGTTAGAGAATGTGCACACTCGACCAACGAGCCCAGCACTATTCACTGCGGAAGACTGCTTGAGACAACTCTCTGGCCTACGAACCCACATCACGAATATCTTTAAAGCCACCGTAACACCCACAGCCCTCGAATCATGGAAATGACTTTACCTTATCCGCAGTTCACGATGGGAGGTTCTTCTGAACAGCCTACCAGCGGTAGCTGGATGAAAAGTTGCGCTCCAATGCTTTCGCTTGCCGTCGTCATGGGTTTCGCACCCGGTGAGCAGCTTCAACGTCAACAGCGCATAAGGTCTGTCGGTGCTACGGAAAAATCAATGCAGCATCCAGATGCAGACCTTTCTCCGAAAGCTGGGGATTTTCTCACCACGATTAAAGAAGGCTGGCAGTTTAACATGAGCGAACTGGCGGACATTCTCGGAGTGGCACGTCCCACAGTTTACAGTTGGATGAATGGTAAAACATCTCGGAACGAAGAGATGATCCATCGCCTACAGGCATTGGCAGCAGCTGCCGCTGTTTGGAATGAGCAGACGAATTCTGAGGAGAAAGGCTTCTTGCTGGATTATATGGGACCTTTGGCCAACGAGCCATCGATCCGACAGCGGTTGAATCGGTCCAGAAAGTGGACCGCGTGGGTGTCATGGTTCTGGCGCTGGGCTCGCTGTCGTGGTCCCTGGGAACGATCTTCGCACATCAGGTGCAGCGCCCCAAGTCGCCGTTTGTGTCCGTGGGAATG
>JANORE010000287.1:0-4891 GCA_031415155.1 Akkermansiaceae bacterium
TTCCAATCCTGGTCCAACTCCAAAATCACTGTTCGCTTTCCAGTTAAGTGTGGGCAATTGGACTCCGTTCGTTCCAAACACTCTGAATTCATTGATCCTCCACTTAGAAAGACCGTTACTCGTCTGAGTCACTCGAATATACTTGGCTGTCTGCGTTGCGAAAGTGATCGTGGTTATTCCGCTTGGGCTGCCAGTTCCAGTAGCGACAACACTGCTCCAATTCCCTCCGTCATTCGAGACAATGACTTCGTATCCCAAGGGGTATTCGCTTGGAACACTACTATTATCCAATTCAATTTTATTGAAGGTTTGGGAAGCATTCATTTCCACAGCAAAGGTTTCTTTTCGCCCCTGGTGGATCGATATCGCTGGACCACCGGACGGAAATGGATCCAAGCAGGTGAAATTGGAAAAAATGACGCCAGCACCACGGTCGCCACGTTCACTTGGCAACTCGATCGGACTTGAACCACTCCACCAATTGTGCCGCGAATAGATTACGTCATTGTTCTCAACCATCAGAGTGCCGCTCGCGAGGTTGGGCAACTGAGAGAGCCGCATGGGTGCGCCGTTCACATCGGTCCACAGGACGTTATTACTGATTCGACGGCCTTGAATGTAGAGACCATCGTCTTGGGTACGCATGAAACAATTGCTGACTTCGTTGTTTGCACCACAACCGCCGCCATCACCATTGGGCCGCCAGGTGTAGATTTTCATCCAAGAAACCACGTTCGTTACATTCGCGTCAGGTACCCAACTACCCGTAAGAATGGAATTATTGGCCGAATCGGCAAGGGTAATGCCTTCCAACCGGATGTTTTTACCGTTCAAAATGTCGATGGGCCGCTGCTGGTAGCTCAAAGCTCCTGTTTCATCGATCGCCTTCCAATGCACAAACCGACCGCCCGACAGGGTGCCGTGGCCGAAAATACTGATATTGTTACCGTTATTGCTGCCGTAGTTGTTAAACGTGGCATGGACAATTGCATCACCTGGTATGTAGTATTGCTTGTTCGCATATACCTGAAAGTTTATCCCCAAATCATGAACTCCCGGTTTAAAATATAGTGTCTTTTGGGTGAAGATCGCCGGCGGTATGGTTCCCGGTTCTACCATCAACACGTCCGAGCCATTGAATATCGGCTTATTGGCCAGCACGGGATTGCCGTGGATGGAGATCGTATGGATCGGCAGAGCTGACCCGTCGCCCGTATGGCGGCTTTCCATCTGTCCATTGATGTCCACCGCAACATTGCAGGGATTATTCATGGTGAAATATGCCTTCCCGCCGGAAACATACACGTTCGTTGCTTTCCTCGCGGGACGCACCGATGCGCTGGTGATAGCTTGGCCACCGACTTTGGAAATTTCCACTGTCACAGGCACGGTCATCTCAAAATTTACATAACTGTGGGACCAGCCTTTCATGGAACCATAATAGTTGAAATCGGATGATGGATCGACAGGAACCGCAGATTGGAAGGTGAAAGCGTCTTTCCAAACTGTCTGGTTGGAGGTGGCGCAGACCCGCACGGTGTATTTCGTCGATTTCGTCGAGTCTGACGGGTCCGGCACTGAATCATAAACATTCACCCCAGATATCGGCTGCGCGTCTACAAAAACGCTTGTCACCATCAGTGCCAATGCGGCACCAACGGAGGCCCATCTAGGGCTTGAAATTTCACGAATGATTTTTTGATGGGTTTTCATTTGTTAGATCTACTTCATGGTTTCTTTGTTGGGCGGACTCAAGCAGCCAGCGCAATCGGTGTGATAAGGTCGGTCCATGCAATGGAGTGGTGGGACAGGAAGGGTTTGATAATTCCTGAATGAGTATACGGTTTTTTAGTCTTCATCGTGTGGGTTTTGTTAATCATTGTGACAACCACGAAGATGCGTGCATCCCATAGTCGGCTCACGATAAGAAAAGCGTGATTTCCGGAAAACTTCCCTCACGCGAATGGAAAAAATTTATTTACCTCGAGGGTGAGGTCGAGACCTTCAGAGCCATGAACGATCTCAAGTTTATTTCACCAGCCTTTCCGCCTCCCTTAGCAGCAACCTGGCAATCGCCCCGTCATGCCAAAACACTTGATCTTGACTCTGAATCTGGAGCGGTTGCGGTTTGAAAAATCGTTTGAAATACTCATGTGCACTTGCCAACTCGGAGTGGGCCAACTCTAAGTTTCCTAGCTGATGAGCGGCCAGTGCGGCAATGGCATGAACGGTGGTGCTACGAGGACCATTGGAATCGTGGAAATCCAGACTCTTGCGGCACCATTCCTGAGTGCGGATGAAGTTTCCCTTCCGATACTCCATCAAAGCCATGCTCATAGCGGCGAACGCACCCTGCTGTGCATCAATGCCATTTGGGGGGGGCGAATTCAACTTGCTGTCCACCAGATCCGCAATGGGCTGCAGGCCCTTTAAAACTTCTGGCCCAGCAGGAAGTAGCAGACAGGACTTAAGAACAATTGCGTTGAAGATGTAGTCTTGAAGAGTCGAGTAACTGACGATGCAGTGATTCCTGAATTGTTCATACGCTTCCTTTTCTCCAGCTTCTACTTGAGTAACTCCGACTGCCATCAGCATCCATGACACTTCGGTGAAATGAATCCGTCCAAAGCCGTTCGCTTTGATGAAGAAATCATAGCACTCAGACGCCCGGTCCCAGCGAAGGCGGATGGCATTCCAGCCCCCGTAAGAGCTGAATACTTGGAGAGCCTCCAATGTCGGTTCAATCGAAGAAAACGAGATATCTACCAGCAGGGCGTCAGCTTTATCGACATTTCCCTCAGCAAGTAAGACCGATGCCTTTGAGATCATTTCGCGGGCTTTTGATTGCTTTAGAAGGCTGGCCTCGTTCGCGCGTGCCGCTTCAGCAATCTGACGCGCCTCGCGCTCCCTCAGGTAAAACCAACTGGCCATGGTTCCTCCAGTGACCAGGGCCAAGGTAATCGCCACCGACGCGGCGAAGGCGATCTTGTTGCGTCTTACCATCTTCTTGAAAAGCGAAAGTTTGCCAAGAGGACGGGCGGAAATGGGTTCGTAGCGAAGATGGCACCGCACATCTGCTGCTAATCCGGTAACCGTTGCATAACGGTTTTGAGGATCCTTTGCCAATGCCTTGAGGATAATCCCATCCAAGTCTCCGCGGATCCGCGAACATAGAGACTTCGGATCTTTGTTCCGATTTTCCGCCACCGCAGACAGTTCGGAGGTTTCCAAGCGAGCCACCATCGCTGATGGCGCGAGTGGCTCTTCTTCCCGAATGATGCGCATCATTTCCAACATCCCAGCTTGTGCAAGACGCTTGCTATCGAAAGGCGGCCGCCCCGTGAGCAACTCGTAGAGGAGAACTCCCAGGCTGTAGATGTCGCCGCGAGTGTCGAGAGCCGGACTGCCTTCCGCTTGTTCCGGACTCATATAGGCCGGAGTGCCGATCAGTTGTGAGTACCCGGTGATGCGTGTGTCATCGGAGAGCCGGGCTTCGACCGCCCGGGCGATGCCGAAATCGATGACCTTGGGGGCGGCCAGTCCGTCCTGAGTGGTCACGAGAATATTGGACGGCTTGATGTCGCGGTGAATGATGCCCTTCTGGTGCGCATGTTGGATCGCATTACAAACTTGGATGAACAACTCAAGCCGCTGCCTGATTCCCAGACGGCAAACATCGCAATGGGCGGTAATTTTTTCTCCGTGTATGAGTTCCATCACGAAAAAAGGACGGTGACTCTCCGTGGTGCCAGCATCGAAGACTTGTGCGATGTTCGGGTGACTCATCAAGGCCAGCGACTGACGTTCGCTTTCGAAACGGGCGATCACGCTC
Organism: Akkermansiaceae bacterium; assembly: GCA_031415155.1. Lineage (GTDB taxonomy): Bacteria > Verrucomicrobiota > Verrucomicrobiia > Verrucomicrobiales > Akkermansiaceae > Luteolibacter. The sequence continues at coordinate 3,833 of JANORE010000287.1, forward strand.
TCCGTGTCCAATCCCCGGCGGATGATTTTCAATGCCACCCTGCGGCGAACCGGTGCACTTTGTTCGGCCAGATAAACCACGCCGCAGCCTCCCTCGCCGATCCGTTCCAACAATCGATAGCGGCCTATCAGCGAACCGGGGCCATCCGCATCAGCAGAGTCCGTGCTCCCAACCAGAGAATGTTCTTCCGCAAGGATCCCCAACACCTCACCGCCCACCTCCGCCCTCGCAACCGTCGCCGAGCGGAAAAACTCCTCTGCGGCATCCTGTGCATCAAGCCACTCTGTAATGCGCGTGAGCATCGTCTCGTCTCCGGCACAAGCTTTGGTTAAGAACTCCAAGCGTGTGGCCGAGTCATTGATTTCCGCCGTGACGACAAAGAGCGCTTTTTCAATCTGCCTTTTGGATTTGCCGATCATGGATCAAAGGATTATCTATTAAAATATGCGTAATCGGGGTGCGAATCGCCTCATTTTTCCGGAGGCTGCCCACCCTGACACTCGCGAATCATTTGGAACAGGCGGACCTTCGCGAAGGACCAGCGCCGCTCGATTGTCGCCTCGCTGATGCCCAGAGTGCTCGCCGTCTCCTTGTTGGTGAGACCTGAGAAAAACTTAAGCATCACCACCTCCGCGCTCTCCGGATCCTCGCTCTCAAGGCGTTGCAGGCTTTCTTCAATGAGTAGTAGGTGTTCATCGGGCGAAGCGGCGGCAAGATCCAGATTCTCGATATCGACCCGCTGCCAGCCTCCTGCGCGCTTTAGCGATGATTTCTGCCGGGCTCGATCCACTAAGATCCGCCGCATGGCAATGGCTGCGGCGCGATAGAAATGCGAGCGATTTTCCCATGTGCGACCGCCATCGTGAACCAGCTTCAGCCACGCCTCGTGGACGAGTGCGGTGGGTTGCAAGGTTTGGCCAGCGGCTTCAAGAGACATCCGCGCCGCAGCCAATCGGCGCAATTCTTCATACACCAGAGGCAACAGACTCTCCGCCAGCACCTTTCGGTCACCGTCGTGATTCTGCAGCATCAGAGTCAGATCGCTCATCGGGCAGACCT
>JANORE010000288.1:0-14729 GCA_031415155.1 Akkermansiaceae bacterium
CGTCGGTAAGATAGGACTATCACGATAGTCCAGAGTCTGAATGAAACGAACATACGGATGTAGATAAACCGTCTCGCCGAGAGCGGAATCTGGCAGTCCATTGCCACTTAGATTGATGAGGGAATAGCCAGCGAGTAGATCCAAAGTATAATGCTGATTGATTTCCCAACTGAATTTCGCCTCCAGACCCGTTTCAAAGGAGTCATAGCCCTCACGACCATAGATGAGTGCATAGGCCCGCAATGTTCCCGAGATGTCACTCCCGAATAACCATGGATCCGTGAGCTTCGTCTCACCTAACACCCCACGAGCACTGAATTCAAAGCCACTACTAAATCCGAGAAGCTGCCCCATTAAATTCCGGTCTGCATAGGTGGTGCGTAATAAGAACCCTTGATAGGAATCCGCTCCAGCAGCGATGCTGACACTGCGAGCACGGCCTTCTTCAAAACTCAACGTGGCATCAATCTCTGTTTCTGAAAATGGTTGGGTTTTTACCATCACTGAGGAAAAGGCACCCGTTCCTAACAGCCCTCGAATGCGTTGATCCATCGCGGCTTCATCATACCAGTCGCCTTCTAAATTTTTCATCCGATCCATCATGCGTTTCGGATTTGTTATTTTCAAACCCTCGACATGCACTTGGTGAAGACGCACCCGTTTACCGAGGTCGATGATGAATACAGGAACGAATTGATCTCGCGTCAGCGTGCGAGACATTTGGATTTGTGCATCGGGGTATCCACTGCGTTGGAACGTTTTTTCCACCGCATGACGCATGTCGGTGAGATTTTCCGTGGTGGCCGGCAGGCCGATGAATGGCTCGGTGATCGCTTTTATTTGGGCGACCGCATCGGCATCAGGACTGGTGATATTGGGCCTAGCGATGCGGTGGACTGGCCCTGGATTCACACGGATCGACAATCCGACGGAACCCGTAGTCGGGTCGGTGATTCGATGAATGATCGCTGCTTCTGCCGCCCAATGCCCTTCGGCATTGAGTTGTTGGAGGATATTGGAAATTCCGATTTTTACATCCTCCTCGCGGAAAGGTGGATCGCCAGAAGTGATCAAGTGATTCTTCCTCGCAGGTCGGGCATAGAGTTTCGCAAGTTCATCGGCCTTATCTGCGGGCACGCCCTCAATGGTCACCTGACCAAGCGAGAGACGGCCACCCTCACGGACATCGAGGAGGATTTCATGACCACTGATGATTTTCCAATCCACCTGCGCCGAAAGGTAGCCATCTTTTCGCAAGATCTGGCGGAGGATAAATGCCGCATCATCCGCGCGTGATGGTGATGCCTTGTGACTTCTCACTTGTTCGAGCCGCTCGCCTAACATCCCGAGGATTTGGCTTTCACGGTTCGCCCTAGCTCCGGTGATACGGACATCAGTTTCCGCAACTGCAAAGAGAGCAGTTAGAGCAAGCAGCAACACGTAACGAAGCATGACCATTAGCGGAAGGAAAGTCGCCAGATGGCGAGAAAACGCGAATCGCCCTCCCCGCCTACCCCGGCGGAAAGGAACCAGCGATCCGTGATGGATAGCGTGGCGGTGGAGAACGATTCACTGGAATAAGGATCTGCCTCCGCGAGACTGAAATCGACTCGATCTAGCAGACCTAATAGCGGGCGCAATTGCTTACCGAACCGGAACCGCCCACGCCGCAACTCTTCAGCAAGTAGTTGCAAGGCACGCGAGGAGGCAACTTGCGGATCTTCCAATCCTTCCGTAGTCGCTCCCGTAGCAAGTAAGGTCATGATTTCGTTTTCGGGTAATGGTGGATTGGAGGTAAGAAGGAGCTTCGGATCCGAGGCACGTCCATAAGCATAGATTGTCACGAAATACGGACGCGGCTCGGAAGTCCCACGAATTTCTAAAATAGGATCAAAACCCGATTCTGGGGTGAAGGTGAGTGTTCCCGATCGAACCGATAAGGTGCTGAAGGGTAACTCTGCCCTGAGATTTCGAACGGTGAATTTACCATTCGGTGCGGGCTGACTCAAGGTGCCCCCGACGCGGACACTTCCCTCCACTTCACCCGTCGCCAGATTCCCTCGAATGAGAAACCGATCTCCGGTGGCGACCGTCACATTCAGGCCCCAGTTGGCAAATGGCTGAGGCATCTGATATACCTGTTTCTGCGGGAGATCGATTTGAGGTAATTTGGCCGCCGCCGGACCGGTAAATGGCACTCCGATCGGGAGCAATTCAATATCTCGATAAAATAGACTATCCACGATACTCACCGATCCAGAGAGAGCGGCGCGTTCCCAAGCTCCTTGAAGTTTAAGCTCCGCGCTGGCACGCACAATCAGAGAATCATTGCGAGCCAATGGCAGATGATCCGCCCGGAAACGAAAATTCAATTCTCCGAGACCATTCTCTGTAATCATCGCAGCACCGCTGCCATCAAAAGTGCCACCCGCAATCGATAGTCTCAGACTTTTTAAAACGATCTGGTCCAATGCCAGATCCACGGCAGCCGTGGCCCCCGAAATGTCAGGAAATCTATCGTTCTTAAACATGATCCCGGCTGCTGATAGACTGAGCGCTCCTTGGATCTCAGGCTTTCCCACTTTCCCCGAAAGGATGGCTTTTCCGCTGACGATTCCTGAAATCCGTTCTGCGATGGGAACCAAGGTGCTGAATCTTGATAAATCCAAACGGGGTAGATCGACGGCCCCATGGATCTCTTCTTCTTTCAATATAGCGGGGTTTTCTAACCACTCAGCCACTTGAAACGGCATGGATGCCTTGATACTCGCTGGCGCGAAATCTGGTGCGGTCGCGATTCCTTCCACGGTGATGCGACCTTCTTGACCCATCAGCTCAATTTCCAAATCCGCAGGTGGCAATGATGGCTGGGCAGGAGAGCGCAGATCACGAGCTTTTAGCTTCGCGAGGATCACTGGCTTGGCATAAGTCCCACTGATATTCAGATCCATTTGGCCAGTGGATGATGAATCTACTTTTTCAAATGCGGGCAACCATTGCTTGAGCAAGCCGAGTGGAATCACACCCGACTGGGCAGAAACGACCCATGGTCTCGTCTCGCGGCTCAGTGAACTTTTCAGCTGAGATAGATCTTCTGGAATGGGAAAAATCGCAGTACCCGTGGCAAGTTCTTTGCCCTCATTACTTAATATAAACTTGCCGACTTCTAATAATTTATTTTGAACGCCTGCTTCCATTTCTATAGTCTGGCCGCTCATGCTTAATTTAAGATCTTCCGTTTGAAAACTCTCTGGCCAATCATAACCAACCGCTCCGGTCGCAACGACGGGCACAGCATTTTCTCGCAACCAAGTGGCCGATTGAAGAGATACTTTTCCTGTATGTTGATGATTTCTGAATTCGCCAGCACCCGTCCAATTTCCGGTGATTTCGACGAGCGTTTCTGACTTTATTTTCGCCATTGCCAACCAGCGATTGAGACGCTCACTGCGAAAACGATCCATCTCGATGTTCGATTGATAGGCGGAAGTTGCTATTTCATAGTTAAAATCCGCCTTCAATCCCTCCATTTTTAACTCTGTTTGGATCGACTGATCGACGGTGAACAAACTATCCAGCGTGATCGCTGATGCCTGCTTTTCGTCTTCGGGTTTTAACACCAGATTCACATTTGCCGACTGCACTTGATTCCCAGAAAGTGAGAGTGTGAAATTCGAATCCAATGAGGACTCTGGAACGTTAGCCCCTGCATCTAACTGCGGAATCCGCCGCGCAAGTTCACCGAATACCGCTCGCATCTCCGCAACGCCGAATTCACCTTTGATATCACCGAGCAGAAGTCCTGACGGTGACCGCAATAATGGCGCTGAAGCATTACCGGAAAAGTTAGATCCCCATGCGATCCCGTCGAATTTTAAACCGAGTCCCTCATTCGTCAGAGCAAGATCGATACTTAACTCGCGCGAAATCCAGCCATCCCAATTCAAATTTTCCAACCCCATTTTCACACGTCCCATGGCGTCCGCCGGTTTCGGTAAGATCCCATCTAAATCTACCGTGAATGATGACAGTGTGCCTGCAATGGGTAACGTCACTCCGAAGCGATCAAAGGTCTTTTCTAACGGAAGCTTGCCTTCACGTAATTCGATCTTCGCCATGGAAAATCCTGGCGATGAGGTAATCGCGAATACGGCCTCATCAAGATGCAACCGACCATTGACGGATGGCTCTTCGCCGGATGGCAAGCCCACCACCAGCTCACGCAGACTTACGTCAGGCAAGAGTTCGATCCTCTCGACGGATACATCATCCGTTCCCCAAACAATCTTGGGCTTTTGTTCTAACGATTTTTTCCCATTCGCGTCGGTGATAACTCCTAGATCAAGGTAGATTTTAGATTCTCCTGCTTTCTTTGAGATTCTGCTCGTCGCGAGTATCAGGACCGACTTGTCATCACGAGTGGCGGCGACACTGATATTCTTAAACTCAAGATTCAGTGGAATCACCTTTTCCCGGACGGAGCGTAATGTTTGGACAATCTGTTTGAGATCCAGAGGATTTTCAACTTTTTGGCCCTTTTCCTTGTCGAGTCGCAAATCCACCCGAACACCATCCAAGATTAAACCACCGAACTTTCCTTTCCATAAATCGGCAAGGCGGTAATCAGGAGTGACCTGATCGATCTGTAGCTCAGCGAGCGCACCGTCACTTTGGATCGCCAGATCGGATAGTTGGAAACCGCCCATCACGCTGCCCTTGACCTTGAAATCACTGCGAATTCCTGATTTCCCAAGATAATGTCCCGCCACTCTTGGCAAAATCCACCGCGCACCCGGCCCATTCAGTAAAAAAAGGCTTCCCACGCCGATTGCCAATAATATCCAAGGCCATAATTTCCGACGACGTCCGACTTTCGATTCGTCGCTTGCTGGGAAACTTTCAGGATCATTCACGACGACTTGAAATTTGACTCTTTGGGAAGTTTCGTCAACGTGAGTTTAATATCGTCTCCTCTGGATTTTCCCAATTGCCTCAACGAATCACAATTCCCAGTACACCGGGCGTTAATTTATTTGAAATTTACTCACTCGTTGACGAAACGAAAGGATTCAGAAGCTCAAATTTTTTAATAATTCAAGTTATCCAAACTAAATTTAAAGCCCGAGATATTTTAGTTTTAAATAAATCCATTGATTATCAAGTTATTACAAATTTATTGGAAAAAGTTCAAATTCACCTTGTGACCGGAGTGTATTTCAGTGTATTTCAGAGCACTGACATGATGGTCAGACCAATCCGTGAGCACCACCGACCAACGCTACAAAAGTTTTACCCCGTACAAGATGGACCCGAAATTTCGGGTGTCCATCCCTACGGCGTGGCGTCCTGAAGCTGGTGCAATCTTATTTCTATTGTTCTCAAAGGCTCATGGGATGCCTGTGATCAAGGTGCTCAGCCAAGAAGCCTTCGACGAGCGAGTGGCTACGGTAAAAAACAGCGACCTCACTCCGGCCAAGAAAACCGCCATGCTTGGCAGCCTCTCAATGCTCTGCCGCGAGGCGAGTGTGAACGACCAAGGCAAGCTCCTTGTCCCCAAAGATCTCAGCGAAAAAGCAGAAATCTTCGCCGAATCCGAAGTCGTCCTCGTCGGGCGCGGTATGCACTTTGAAGTCTGGAACACCCGTAACTTTGATCGCGCGCTCGAGATCGAGAGGAACCAAGACGACGAAAACGAACTCGGCATTTTCTAAATTTGAATCTTCAACATGATCACCACCTCACCATCCTTGGCCCTCCAGCCGCCTCGCCCATTTGCGAGCCTGGACGCTGCTGGCCGTCGAGTGGGTAACCCATTTTCTATTTTTTCAGATGAGCTGACGCGCTCGGGACAGTGCGTCAAATCGTCAGTATTAACGGATGCTCGCACCGCGCCTGGCTGGTTGTCGGTGCGGCATCCGGTGACTTTCTCAGTGAATCGCGGAAAATCTCTCGGGACAGAGATCTTCGCGTTTTTTGAATCGATGGTTCGCGCCGCTTCTTGCTGGTTGTCGGCGCGGCCATCGCAAAATTTTCTATCGGAACCATGCGTGGCGCTCGGGACAGTGCCGCACATGGTCGGTCAAACGGATGCTTGCGCTGCTTCTGGCAGGTTGTCAGCGCAGGCTCCCGTGAATTTTTCAGAAAACATCCCCGCAGGCGACTATCACTTGCCGGTTTTCCCTGCGGAAACTGCCGAATGGATGACGGCAAGCCCGGATAAATTCATCATCGACTGCACCCTCGGTGGCGGCGGGCACAGCGAGATTTTCCTCAAGGCGGGTGCCCGCGTGTTAGGTGTGGATCGCGACCCAGAAGCACTGGCTCATGCGCGGACACGGCTCGCTTCATTCGGTGAACGTTTTTCCACTTGGGAGGGAAATTTCTCGGCCATCCATGAAATTCCAGAGATCCATCAAGGCTTGCGTGCCGATGGAATTCTCATGGATCTCGGCGTCTCATCTCGCCAGCTCGACTCCGCTGCTCGCGGATTTTCCTTCATGCGAGAAGGTCCGCTTGACATGCGGATGGGGCCATCCAGTCCACGCACGGCCGCTGACATCGTCAATCAATGGTCCGAGGCCGACATCGTTCGGATTCTTTTTGAATTCGGCGAGGAATCTAAGGCTCGCCGCATCGCTGGAGCCATTCTCAAGCAACGGGCGATCAAGCCGTTAGAGACGACACTCGACTTAGCAAATTGCATCGAACGGGCAATCGGTCGGCATGGGAAAACTCATCCCGCGACGAAAACATTTCAAGCGATTCGCATGGCCGTGAATGAGGAGTTAGAATCGCTCGCCATCGCACTTGCTGCCGCAGCGACCATTTTAAAACCGGGAGGACGATTGCTCATCATCACCTTCCACAGCCTCGAAGACCGGATGGTGAAACGGTTTTTAAAACATCGCTCCACCCCATTTCTTGATGAACCTGGGTGGCCGGAACCTCGCCCAAATCCGGACTACCAATTCCGGCTACTGGCCCGCAAGGCCATCGCCCCCACTGCCCTAGAAACCTCCCTGAACCCGCGAGCTCGTAGTGCAAAACTACGAGTTGCACAGCTTTTAGACCTCACGCTATGAACCGCCGCCGTAACGAGACCCGCACTCCAGTGTCCGTATTTGTCGCCCTTTTACTGGCTGCCGCCATCGCCGCAGGAGGCGGAGTTTTGCACGCATTTTACAAAAATCGCCAAATTCAAATCACTCGGGAAATCGATGCCATCGACCGCCGTGTTGAACAATATCGCCTCGACATCCGCACCACTCAGATGCGCTCAGATCAACTGCTGAACCGCTTCGTCATTCGTAAGCAAATCGAAGCGAATGGCTCTCATTTGCGGCCGATTCCCGTCGGCGTTGTCGAAGAAATTGATGCCACCACCAGCCGTCACAGCGTCGCCTCCGCGACTCCCTATCCGTGAATTCCGCCTTTCAAACTCGCTGCATCATTCTGTGCTCCATCCTCGTGACTGGACTCAGTGTGCTTTCGGCGAGATTGGTGCAAATCCAGTTAGTGGATCGCCAACATTACGCGGAAAATTCTAAAAAATCTTATCATCGTGTCGAGAAACTGCCTGCTCTGCGCGGAATGATCGTGGATTGCCGGGAAGAGCCACTTGCCAAAAGCATTCCTGTTTCCACCGTGTATGTGGATAAAAATCATTTGTTAGATCCCAAGCTCGCCAGCTATGGACTCGCCTACCAAGAGGCCAGTGAAGAACCGGGCTGGAAAGAACTTGATCCTATTAGGCAACGCCGCCGGATCAATGGGCTGCGCGGCGAGATTCTCTCGCGTGATTCCTCGAATGTGATCGTGCAAAAGCACTTCGCCTACGCCATCGGCATCCTCTCTAGGCCGCTTGGGATGCGCCGGGAAGACCTCCGCGAGATCATCGAGAAGAGCAAAGGCAAGTGGGTGCCGATTGCCAAAGATCTTCCAGAAGACATTGCAGATAAGGTCCGTGAAGAAGTGGATACTCATTGGATTCAGGGTTTCGAATTTGAAAATTCCATCAAGCGCTGGTATACCTCTCCGAATCTAGCCACTCATTTGACGGGCTTCACTGGCGAGGTTGAGGAAAAAGATACGGAAGGAAAAACTCATACGAAAGTGCTCGGGCGCTTTGGCATCGAGTCCTCCATGGAAGAATTTCTCGCAGGTCGTGACGGTTCACGGGAGCACTGCCGAGACGCGCGTGGACTCCTCGTGCCGGGAGATTCGGGTAGCTTAAAGCCGCCGCGCGCAGGATTGAATGTGAAGCTCACCATCGACATGGGCATCCAAGCAATCGTCGAGGAAGAACTCGATGCCTGCTTGAATGAGTTTGAGTCCATTCGTGGCGCAGTCGTGATGATGGATCCTAAAACTGGCGAAATTTTAGCGATGGCGAGCCGCCCTCACTTTGATCTCAATCACAAGGAAAACATCGCTGAAAACGGTTATAATTACGCCATCCAAGCCATTTACGAACCAGGTTCTACCATCAAAATCGTCGCCACTTCAGGAGCGTTAAATGAAGGGCTGGTGAGTCCGACGACGTCTGTTAATTGCCATGGTGGCTTTTACAAATCTGGTGCGGTCGAAATCAAAGATGATCATCCAGCAGGTTCGTTGAGCTTCGAAGGCGTGCTTCAGAAATCCAATAACATCGGCACCTTCAGCCTCGGTCGGCAACTCGGCTCCAAACGCTTTTATGACTACCTTCATCGCTATGGCTTTGGCAAAAAAACGGGGATTCTTCTCAGCGGAGAAAGCTCAGGACTCGCGCGGAATACCAACAATGATGTCGATTTCTCACGCGCATGCTTCGGATATGCGGCGAATGTGACTCCACTGCAATTGGCCTGCGCCTACTCGGTCATCGCGGGTGATGGAAAACTCCGCAAGCCACACATCGTCAAGTCACTCATCGCGAATGACGGCACGATCGTCGAGGACTTTAAACCAGAAATCAGGCACGAAGTTTTAAAGTCCAAAACGGCCGAAAAAATGCGGGCAGCACTTGAAAAAGTCGTTCTGAAAGGTGGCACCGCCACTCGCGCTGCCGTTCCGGGATTCCGTGTCGCGGGGAAGACCGGCACCGTCCAAAAGCATAATCCCAAAGGAGGCTATATGACGAACAGCTACATCGTTTCATTTGCTGGAATGATGCCAGCTCAAGATCCCGCCTTCACCTGTGTCGTCGTCATCGACGATCCCCGGACCCAGAAGGTCACTCGTTATGGAGGCACCATCGCAGCGCCCGCCTTTAGTAAAATCGCGACTCGCGTCGCATCTCATTTGAACTTGCAACCCACCGAGCCGATCACGACTCCGCTCGCCTCCGCTACTCCATGATCCTCCGCGACCTTGTTTCTAATTTATCACGAGTCACGATCGCAGGATCGCTGGATATGGAAATCCATGCCATCACCGCATCATCGCGCGAGGTCATTCCCGGCATGATTTTTGCCGCCATCCGGGGCACAACACTCGACGGACATCGTTTCATCCATGATGCGCTCGCCGCTGGAGCCAGCGCAATTTTAGCAGAAACTGCGCCACCTGTAGACTACGACTCTCCCGCCACCTGGCTGCATGTGCCCGATAGCCGCGCGGCAGTTTCCATCCTTGCATCGGTTCTAGCAGATCACCCATGGAAGAAACTTTCGATGGCGGGTGTGACGGGAACGAATGGTAAAACTACCACCGCATTTCTCCTTCATCACTTGATGAAAACGGCATGGCACCGCGCAGGATTGCTTGGAACGATCCTCGTCGATGACGGAGAAAACGTGGAAACTGCCAAGCACACCACTCCCGGTTCCATCGAGCTTTCTCATGTTCTTGCACGCATGGCGGACAACGGTTGCCGTGGCGTGGCCATGGAAGTTTCCTCTCATGGCATCCATCAGAAACGCATTTCAGCCATCGGCTTCGACGTCTGCATTTTCACGAATCTCACACAAGATCACCTCGACTATCACGGCACGCTCGACGCTTACTTCAGAGCGAAGGCGGATTGGTTTCATGAACTCGCTGCTAATCCACTTGGAAAAAAAACGGTGGCCGTCATCAACACCGATGACGCGTATGGCGCAGAACTTGCGACCTCACTTGATGGTAAAATGCCAGTGATTCGTTTCGGCTTCGGTGTGCAGAGTGATTTCCGCGCAAACAACTTCCGCCAAAACTCGCGTGGCATGGAATTCGAACTCGCGGCAAAGGGAAAAACCTTTCTCATCCGAGCACCATTGATCGGACGCTTCAATGTCTACAATCTGTTAGCCGCCATCGCCGCCGCCAGTGTCTGTGGCATTCGTCCTCGCGATGCCGTCGCGGCGCTCATCCAAGCACCCCAAGTTCCTGGCCGCATGGAAAACGTCGGTAACGCAGGTGGAGCCACAGTTTTTGTCGATTACGCACACACTCCAGATGCGTTAGAAAATGCCTGTCGCACACTGAAAGAGCTCGATCCACGTCGCCTCATTACTGTTTTCGGCTGCGGTGGAGATCGCGACACAGGCAAGCGCCCGCTGATGGCCGCTGCCGCTGCCCGCCACAGCGATGCTTGCGTGGTCACCTCTGACAATCCACGTTCTGAAGACCCGTTAGAAATCATCCGTCAGATTGAGACGGGTCTCAAGGGCAATGCCTTCCGCAGTATCCCAGACCGGGCCGAAGCCATCGACTTCGCCGTGCAAAACTCGCTCTCGGGCGACATCATTCTCATCGCGGGAAAAGGCCACGAAACGACTCAGCAATTCGCGGATCACACCATCGACTTCGATGATCGTAAGCACGCCAGCAAAGCACTGCGTGATCGTGCTCAAGCCATTTCAGAAATGCGATGAAGCCCATCTCCGCCCAGCAACTCGCAGACATCCTCGGCGCATCCATCGTCGCAGGCCATGGCGGCGTGATCATTTCCGCAGGCGTCTCGACAGATACCCGCAAGCTCCCGGCAGGCTCCGCGTTCTTCGCATTGCGCGGTGAAAATTTTAACGGCGATGCCTTCGCGGCACAATCTCTAACATCAGGTGCCGTCGTCGCGATCGTTCACGAATGGCAAGGTGACGCCCCAGAAAATACCGCAGTCATCGTCGTTCCTGACACGCTGCTGGCGCTCCAGAAGCTCGCCATATGGTGGAGAGACCAACTCGATATTCCAGTCATCGCCATCACTGGATCTAACGGAAAAACGAGCACCAAGGATTTTACCGCCGCGGTGCTTTCTCAGCGATTTCAAGTTTCCGCGACTCTTGGAAATTTAAACAATCACATCGGACTTCCGCTCACCATTTTAGCGACCACCTCAGCACACACGGCTGCCGTTTGGGAAATGGGCATGAATCATTCTGGGGAAATCGCTCCCTTGTGCGAAATGGCGAAGCCGAAATACGGGATCATCACCAACATCGGCACGGCTCATATCGAGTTTCTAGGAACTCGCGAAGCGATTGCTGAAGAAAAAGGCGCACTCGCTCGTGCCCTGCCAGCCGATGGAATTTTATTCATTCCTAAATCCTGCGAATTCGAGGAATTCATCAACCAGCAATCACCTGCTACGACGATTACCGTAGGTAAAGATTGCTGCCCAGTGCGTGCAGAAAACCTTCGGTTTGAAGTGGATGGCACGAAATTCACTCTCATGATCGACGGTGTAGGCTCGGCAGAAGTTTCACTACCCGTGCCCGGACGCCACATGGTGACGAATGCGCTGTTAGCTGCTGGAGCTGGCTGGAAGCTCGGACTTTCTCCTGCCGAGATCGCTACCGGACTTTCTGGTTCCACGCTCACCGGCGGCAGACTGGGTCGCTATGACTGCCGGGGCATCACCGTCATCGACGATACTTATAATGCCAATCCTGAGTCCATGGCCGCAGCCATCGAAACTCTAGCAGATACGCCAGTTTCAAATGGCGCACGTCGTATCATTGTTCTTGGTCGTATGGGCGAACTGGGCGCACACGCACCAGCGGCCCATTTCAGCACGGGCGTTCTTGCTGCCCAGAGAAATCTCACTCTGGTCGCCGTTGGCGAAGGGGCCGAGGGCATCGCTCAGGGTGCGAACGACTCTCCTTATTTTCCAGACCTTCATGAAGCCATCAAGTGGCTAACAGGTGAGGTGAAACCCGGTGATGTTGTCCTCTTCAAGGGCAGCCGCGCCGCCGCTGTTGAACGCGTCATGCGCGCCGCATTTCCTCGAAACTAATGCTCCCGGCAATTTACGATTTTTGGCGTCAAGCCTTTGATGCAGAACTGGCTTCTGGCAAACTAGGCTGGGCGGAAACCTGCTCGTTTTTAAATTTATTTCAATACATCACCTTCCGTGCTGCTTGCGCGGGGCTGCTGTCATTCATCATTTCCGTCATCTTCGGCCCGCGTGTCATCCGGCGTTTGATTTCACTCAAAGTCGGCCAGCCGATCCGCACCGCAGCAGAGGTCCACAAACTCGCAGAACTTCATGGCGGGAAAATCGGCACTCCCACGATGGGCGGCGTCCTGATCATCGGTTCCGTCATCATATCCACCCTCGTCTTCGCTCGCCCATTCAATCCATTCGTCGCCGTCTGTGCTTGTACGATGGCAGCTTGCGGATTGCTCGGATTTTGCGATGACTATAAGAAGGTCAGAGAAAAGAAGTCTGATGGGATTAGCAGTCGCCAGAAGTTATTCTGGCAGCTTTTCATCGCGCTCATTGCAGGCTGCTTCATCTATTTCAAAAAGGAAATCTCCGGCTTCGGCGCCTCACCCCAAGAAATCGCCGATGGCTTGGCTGGATACCGACTCGGTAAAAATCCCATCGATATTGGCTCCATTTGCTTCCCTCTTTTCAAAGAAGAAATCATCAATCTTCACTGGCTGATCATTCCCTTTTTCGCCATCGTGATCGTAGGATGCTCCAATGCGGTCAATCTAACGGATGGTCTCGACGGACTCGCCACCGGGACAACGATCAGCGTCGCGCTTTCCTACGCCGTCCTCGCTTACCTGGCTGGCCATTTCTACATGGCGGTCGAGTATCTCGTCATTCCGCATAACCGCTACATCGGAGAGCTGGCGGTTTTCCTGATGGCTCTCGTCGGTGCGAGCTTCGGATTTCTATGGTTTAACTGCCACCCGGCCAAGGTCTTTATGGGCGATACCGGCTCACTCGCCATCGGTGGAGCTCTCGGCACAGCGGCGATTTGCGTCAAGCAAGAGCTTCTCCTCGTCATCATCGGCGGAGTGTTCGTCATGGAAGTCATGTCGGTCATCCTTCAAGTCGGCAGTTTCAAGCTACGCAAAAAGCGGATCTTCAAGATGTCGCCGATTCACCATCATTTCGAGCTTCTTGGCTGGCATGAAAACCAAGTGATCATTCGCTTCTGGATCATCTCGATCATGCTCGCCCTCTTCGGCCTCGCGCTTCTAAAAATCGCCTAACAGATTCATGACTCTCACTGGAAAACATATCGCCATCCTCGGTGCAGGACGCAGTGGCCGTGCGGCTGCTGCACTTGCTCTGCGTGAAGGCGCTACAGTTTCCGCTTGGGATCGTGCCGGCCCCGAGGCGTTTATCGGAATGCCCGCTGGCGTCGAAATTCACCCCAATGCAACCGAAGCTGAAGGGATCGAGCTGATATCCGACCTGTTAGTTGTCAGCCCAGGCATCGACACTTACGGATCTTACGTCGCTGCGTTTTCAAAAAATACCCATGAAGTGATCGGCGAAGTAGAGCTTGCGGCTCGTTACTATCAAGGTCGCATCATCGGCATCACTGGCACCAATGGAAAAACGACGACGACGGAACTCGTCGAGCGGATCCTCTCCCACGCGGCACTCGGCGGCACGGCATGTGGGAATTACGGCACGCCGTTTGCCGAGGTCGTCCTCCAGTCAGAACCGCCCGCTGTGGTCGCGTTAGAATTAAGTTCATTTCAGTTAGAAACGATTTCCACTCTGCATCCCGTCGTCTCGATTTGGCTGAATTTCGCACCGGATCACATGGACCGTTATCCCACCGTCGATGCTTACCACGCGGCCAAATTACGGATTTTTAAAAATCAAACTTCGGCGGATACCGCCGTCATCCGTGGCGGAGAAAACCTCGGAGAAATCGCCGCGAAGATCGTCACCTTTTCAACGACCGATCCAAGTGCCGATTGGTATTCCGCAGGACAGATCATCCAACATGATGGCGAAGTCTGGTTAGACATGGAGCACGACACGAGTTTGCGCGGTCTCCACAATGCGGAAAATGCCATGGCTGCCTTTGCCGCCTGCAAGGCTCTCGGGATTTCAGGCCAGGTGATGCGCGAGGCTCTGCATGGCTACGCTCCACCGCCGCACCGTTGCGAACTCATCCTGACACTGGATGGTGTGGAATATTTGAATGATTCAAAAGCGACAAACCTTCATGCGTTAGAAAGTGCGTTGCGTTCACAAACTCGCCCGGTCATTCTCATCGCTGGTGGAAAAGATAAAGCCCTCGACTACACTTCCGTCATTCCTCTGCTTCGTGAAAAAGCACTCGGCGTCGTCACCTTTGGTCAGATCGCTCGACCACTCGCCGCACTTTTTTCCACCGCCGTATCTAGCCAATCTGTCCAGACTCTCGCAGACGCCGTCACCGTGGCCCGCAGTCTCGCACCTCGCGGCTCCACCATTTTACTTTCACCTGGAACCTCCTCCTTCGACCAATTCACCAGCTACGAACAACGCGGAAATACCTTCCGCGATCTCGTCCATCAACTCCGCTAAA